>CAYMQG010000079.1:0-42910 GCA_964392625.1 uncultured Gammaproteobacteria bacterium
GAGTTCCGCGACGACCAGCGAACCGGTCCCGCCGGTGGCGCCGACCACCAGCACCAGGGGCCTGGATTCCTCCTGGGGCGCGGCCTGCTCGGCGGGCGCGTCGCCGCTCTGCCCGCAGGCGGCCGCAAACAGGGAAGCCGCCGCCAGATAGCCGATCAGTTTGAACGGGCGCATGATCAGGATCCTCCGAGTGCCGCGAATTCGCCGGAAAAGCCGGTCTGCGGTTCGCCGTCCCGTGCGTAGATTTCAAACACCTTGTTGCGCGCTGCCTCGTCCTTCACCGTGGCGACGGTGACCCGCGCCACGTCGGCCCGGCTGATGGCCTTGTCCAGGCCCGGAAGGTCACCCTGCTCGAAGATGACCGTCTGCTCGTTGCCGGGGCCGTCGTTCAGACCGCCCGGGCGAATGATGGTGTAGGGAATGCCGCTGGCCGCGACCGCCTCCTCGCCCCTGCGCTTCCAGATCAGGATGTTGTTGAACAGGCGGTTCAACTGGTGGTCGTCCTGCGTCGCGCCCATGGAGGAGACCAGGACATAGTGGCCGACGCCGGCCGCCGCCGCCGCGTCGGCGAGGTTGCGGGCACCTTCGAAATCGACGTGCTCCGGCATGTTGTCGTCGGCCGCCGGGACGCCGGAGCCGGCCGCGTTGACGACCACGTCCACGCCGTCCAGCGTGGCGGCGATGCTTGCCGGGTCCCTGAGGTCGCCGACAACGGCCTCGACATCGGGTCCCAGCCGCTCGGCGGCCTTTTCCGCGTTGCGCACGAAGGCGCGCACCGGGTAGCCCTGCTCGATGAGTTCCGCGACGACCAGCGAACCGGTCCCGCCCGTGGCGCCGGCCACCAGCACCAGGGGTTTGGATTCCTCCTGGGCCGCGGGTTCCTCGGCGGGCGCCTCGCCGCTCTGCCCGCAGGCGGCCGCGACCAGGGAGGCCGCCGCCAGAAAACCGATCAGTTTGAATGGGCGCATGGTCAGGATCCTCCGAGTGCCGCGAATTCGCCGGAAAAGCCGGTTTGTGGTTCGCCTTCCCGTGTGTAGATTTCAAACACCTTGTTGCGCGCGTCCTCGTCCTGGAGCGTGGCTACGCAAACCCGGGCCAGATCGGTGCGGCTGATCACCTTGCCCCGGCCCGGATTGTCTCCCTGTTCGAAGACGATTGTCTGTGCGCTGCCGGGTTCGTCGTTCAGTCCGCCCGGACGAACGATCGTGTAGGTGATCCCGCTTGCCACGACCGCCTCCTCGCCCCTTCGTTTCCAGAGCATGACGTTGTTGAACATCTGGTTCAGGTAGTGATCGTCGTCCGTCACGCCCATGGAGGAGACCAGGACATAGTGGCCCACGCCGGCCGCCACGGCCTCCTCGGCCAGATTGCGGGCGCCTTCGAAATCGACGTGCTCCGGCATGTTGTCGTCGGCCGCCGGGACGCCGGAGCCGGCCGCGTTGATGATCGCATCCACGCCATTGAGCGCAGCGGCGATGCTGGCCCGGTCCTTGAGGTCGCCGGTCACGGCTTCCACGTCCGCGCCCAGGCGCTCGGCGGCCTTGGCCGCGTCGCGCACGAAGGCGCGCACCGGGTAGCCCTTCGCCTGCAGTTGCGCAACGACCAGCGACCCCGTCTTGCCCGTGGCACCCGCCACCAGGACCAATGGTTTCATGTCTTCCTCCGTGGTCGCTTCTTCCGCTTCCGCCGTGCCGACCTGTCCGGACACGGCGATCAGCAGGGAGGCCGCAACGGCGGCAGGCAGCGAAATGAACGTGCGCATCGATGTTTTCCCGAGATATTCAGGCCGCGTATGTTAACCAATATTCGCGTGGTCAGGCTTTAAGGGAGCGCAATCCGACCGCGTGGCGGATGTCTTTCATCAGCGGTTTGCTGATTTCGCGGGCCCGCTCGGCGCCGCGCTTCAGTTCGGCCTCGACGTCGCCCGGATTGGCGATCAGCCGGTCGTAAACCTCCCTGCCTGGCGCCAGCAGCGCGTCGAGATATTCGAAAAGTTCGTTCTTCATCTCCGCCCAGCCGATCCCCGCCGCGTAGCGCTCGCGCATCGCGGCGGTTTCTTCCGGGCTCGCCACCGAGCGGTACAGGTCGAACAGCAGGCTGTCGTCCGGGTCCTTGGGCTCGCCGGGCGCCTGCGAGTTGGTCCTGACCCGCATGATGTACTTGCGCAGTTGTTTCGCGGGGCAGAATAGCGGCACGACGTTGCCGTAGCTCTTCGACATCTTGCGCCCGTCCGGGCCCAGCAGTACCGCGCGGTGCTCGTCGATGTCGGCTTGAGGCACGGTCAGCAGCTCGCCGTAGTGATGGTTGAAGCGCTGGGCGATGTCGCGGGCCATCTCCACGTGCTGGCGCTGGTCCTTGCCCACCGGCACCCGGTCGGCCTTGAACATCAGGATGTCGGCGGCCATCAGGATGGGGTAGCAGAACAGGCCCATCGTGATTCCACGGTCCAGGTCGGCCACGCCGGCCTCCCGGTTGGCGTCATTCGCGGCCTTGTAGGCGTGCGAACGGTTCATCAGGCCCTTGGCCGTGAGCGTGGTGAGGACCCAGGTCAGTTCCGGGATCTCGGGGATGTCCGACTGCCGGTAGAAGACCGCGTTTTCGGTGTCCAGGCCCGCTGCCAGCCAGGCGGCGGCCACCTCCAGGCTGGACTGCGCCACTTCGTCGGCGTCGCGGTTCTTGACCAGCGCGTGGAAGTCGGCCAGGAAGAAGAAGCTGCATCCGGCCGGCGCGCTGCGGCTCGCCTCCACAGCCGGGCGGATGGCGCCCACGTAATTGCCCAGGTGGGGCGTGCCGGTGGTCGTGATCCCGGTCAGGGTGATGAGTTGTTTGTCGTTCATCGCGGCGACATCCTACAGCCCCGCGGCCTGGCCGTCCTTGCGCGGGTCCGACGCGCCGGTCAGCACGCCGCTTTGCCCGTCGTGCATGACGGCCTGGTAACCGCCGAAGACGCCGCGCGCCCGGCCCATGACGTGACCCATGCCGGTCAGTTCCTTGCGCAGCTCCGGTCCGAACCCCGGTTCCAGCGCCAGGCTCCCACCGTCCTCCTGCGCTGCCTCGCCGGTGGGCTGGCTGGAACCGCCGTGGAAGACGCGCGGAGCGTCGCCGGCCGCCTGCAGGTCCATGCCGAAATCGACGACGTTGGCGATGACCTGCGCCTGGGCCTGCGGCTGCATCGAGCCGCCCATGACCCCGAACGCCAGCCGCTCGCCACCGGCGAAGCGCGCAAGGCCCGGGATGATGGTATGAAACGGGCGCTTGCCCGGGACCAGCGCGTTCGGGTGGTCGGGGTCGAGGTTGAACAGCTCGCCGCGGTTGTGCAGCACGAAGCCCAGGTCGCCCGGCGTCATGCCCGATCCCATGCCCCGATAGTTCGACTGGATCAGCGAGACCACCAGGCCGTCACGGTCGCCGGCGGCCAGGTAGACGGTTTGCGGGGAGTCCAGCCGCGGGTCGCCGTGAACGACCGCGGTTGCGGCGCGCCCGGGATCGATCAGCCTGCCTCTCTCGAGTGCGTATTCCTTGGAGATCAGTTCCTCCGTGGGCATCGCCACGAAGGCGGGGTCCGCGTAGTAGCGGGCGCGGTCCTCGAACGCCAGCTTCTTGGCCTCGACGAGCAGATGCAGGTATTTCGCCGAGCCGAATCCCAGCGGCCGGATGTCGTGCTGCTCCAGCAGGTTGAGAATCTGCAGCGTGGCGATGCCCTGGGTGTTGGGGGGCAGGGCGTACACGTCGTTTCCGCGATAGCTGGAGGACACCGGCCTGATCCATTCGGAAGCGTGCGAGGCCAGGTCCGACTCGTCCAGGTAGCCGCCGTTCTCGCGCATGTAGGCGGCGATCTTCCAGGCGATCTCGCCGCGATAGAAGGCCTCCCGGCCTCCCTCGGCGAGCGTCTCGTAGGTCTTCGCCAGACGCGGGTTGGCGAAGACCTGGCCTTTCGCCGGCGCTTCGCCGCCGGGCATGTAGCAGTCGGCAAACCCCGGGAACTCGCGCAGGGAACGTGCGTTGCGAGCCCAGGCGGCGGCCGTCAACTGGCCCACCGGGAACCCTTCCCGGGCCAGTTCGATGGCCGGCGCCAGCAGATCGCCGAACTCCAGGGAGCCGTACCGTCCATGCAGCTCGAACCAGCCGTCAACGGCGCCGGGCGTCGAGACCGGCAGCGGACCGAGCGAGGGAATCGAATCCAGGGACATCTTGTGGAACACGTCGAGGTTCAGCGAGCGCGGCGCGCGGCCGCTGGCGTTCAGGCCCACCGGCGCGTCCTTGTCCGGCTCCCAGACCATCGCGAACAGGTCGCCGCCGATGCCGCAGCCGGTCGGTTCGGTGAGGCCCAGCACGGCGTTGGCGGCGATCGCCGCATCGACGGCGTTGCCGCCGGAGCGGAGTATGTCCAGCCCGGCCTGGGTCGCGAACACCTGGCTGGTCGCGACCATGCCCCGGGTGCTTAACGCTTCGGAACGCGAGGCGAATGGCGACCCGGCCCCGCGTTCGTAGACGGCTTTCACAGCGCGTCGGCCAGTTCGTTCATCGCCTCGGCCAGTTGAAAGTCGAGTTCGGTAATGCCTCCGGCCTCATGCGTGTTCAGATGCACGTCCACCTTCGACCAGACGTTGAACCACTCGGGATGGTGGTTGAGCTGCTCGGCCGCCAGCGCCGCGCCGGTCATGAAAGCGAAGGCGCGCCGGAAGTTCGCAAAGCGGAACGAACGGTGCAGCTTGCCCTCGTCCAGGCCCCAGCCCGGCAGGGCTTCCAGCTTCTCGGCGACCGCCTCCGGCGAAAGTAATTCAGCCATTAGTTTCTCTCCCGCATGGGGCCATATTGCCACACAACGCGCGCCCGAAACTTGATTTATCCGGCGCTTTTTGGGAAGCTAGGCGGTTGGTGTTTCAGCACGAAGCACCGGTTTGCTCGCATTTCAAGCCACCAACTGAACTTCCAGCGTCGGCAGGACGGCCGGCGCAACGATGGCGGCGCTGCGCACGGTTTGAGTATCGGCCCATGACTGCACAAAACGGATCCTTGCCCGGACGACGGAACTTCGGTCTCCCACCGAAGCAGGGGCTGTACGATCCGGCGCTCGAGAAGGACAGCTGCGGCATCGGCTTCGTCTGCGACATCAAGGGCCGCCAGAGCCGCGGCGTCGTCAAGGACGCGCTCGGCATGAACTGCTCGATGGAGCATCGCGGCGGCATCGGCTACGAAAAGAATACCGGGGATGGCGCGGGGATCCTCCTGGGCCTGCCGGATCGTTTCCTGCGCCGCGCCGCGGCGGAAGAACTGGGCGTCGAATTGCCCGCGCGAGGCCACTATGGCGTCGGCAACGTGTTCCTCCCCACCGACGCGAAGGAACGGGAACGGTGCCTGGATCTCCTGGAGCGTGAAATCGAGAGCGCGGGTCAGCAGTTCCTGGGCTGGCGGGAACTGCCGATCGATCCGGACGGCGCGGACATCGGCAAGGCGGCCCGGGCCGCGATGCCGCACATGACCCAATTGTTCGTGGGCGCGGGCGACGCCCTGGACGAGGATGAGTTCGAGCGCAGGCTCTACCTGATCCGCAAGCACGCGACGCACCTGCTGCGCGGCGACGAAACCCTGGCGCAGCGGCAGTTGTTCTACATCTGTTCGCTTTCGTCCAAGGTCATCATCTACAAGGGGATGCTCACGCCCAACCAGATGGCGCCGTTCTTCACCGACCTGGCCCAGGCGGATTTCGAGTCGCACCTGGCCATGGTGCATTCGCGCTTCAGCACCAACACCTTCCCGTCCTGGGACCGCGCGCAGCCCAACCGCTTCATGTGCCACAACGGCGAGATCAACACGCTGCTCGGCAACGTCAACGCGATGAACGCCCGCGAGGGCGTCTTGAGTTCGCCGCTGTTCGGCGACGACCTGGCGAAGCTCTTCCCCATCGTGGAGCCGGACTGCTCCGACTCCGGGACCTTCGACAACGTGCTGGAGTTCCTGCTGATGACCGGGCGCAAGCTGCAGGAAGCGGTGCTGATGATGATTCCCGAAGCCTGGCAGCAGCACGGCGGGATGGACGCGGCCAAGCGCGCGTTCTACGAATACCACTCCTGCCTGATGGAGCCCTGGGACGGGCCGGCCTCGATCGCGTTCACGGACGGCACCTATATCGGCGCCGTGCTCGACCGCAACGGGCTGCGGCCCAGCCGCTACTACATTACCGACGACGACCGCTGCATCATGGCCTCGGAAGTCGGCGTGGTGCGGGTCGCCCCCGAGCGCGTGGTGAAGAAGGGACGTCTGCAGCCGGGCCGCATCTTCCTGATCGACTTCGAGCAGGGACGCATGATCCCGGACGAGGAAATCAAGGGCGAATGGGCGGCCGCCCGACCCTATGCCGACTGGCTCGAAAGGCAGCGCATCGAACTCGGGGAACTGCCGACCGCGCTGCCGCCGGCCCGCGATCCGGCCACGCTGACGGCGCGCATGAACGCCTTCGGTTACACCGTCGAGACCATGGACATCATGCTGCAGCCCCTGGTCCGGGAGCTGCGCGACCCCCTCGGCTCCATGGGCAACGACGCCGCGCTGGCCGTGATGTCCGACAAGCCGCGCATGCTCTACGACTACTTCAAGCAGCGTTTCGCGCAGGTCACCAACCCGGCCATCGACTCGATTCGGGAAGAGGTCATCATGGCGCTGGACTGCTACTGCGGCCCGGAACGGAACCTGCTGGAGACCACGGAGGAGCACGCGCACCGGCTGCGCATCCCGCATCCCATCCTGTCCAACGAGGAACTGGCCGCCATCAGGCACCTCGATTACCGGGGCTGGAGGACGGCGGCCATCGACATCACCTATGAAGCCGGCTCGGGCGTGGCGGGCCTGACGGCCGCGCTGGACCGCATCTGCGCCGAAGCCGCCCGGGCCATCGACGAGGGCTACAGCCTCATCGTGCTCTCCGACCGCGCCGTGGGGCAGGAGCGCACGCCGATCAGCGCCCTGCTCGCGGTGGGGGCCGTGCACCATCACCTGGTCGAAACCCACGCGCGCACGCGTATCGGCATCATCGTGGAAACGGGCGAGGCCCGAGAAGTGCACCACCATTGCCTGCTGACGGGCTACGGCGCCGACGCGATCAATCCTTATCTCGCCTTCGAGGCCCTGTGGGATTCGCTCGAGAAGGGCTATTTCGACGATGCGCCGCACGTCGCCACGCGCCGCGACGTAGTGGACGCCTACCGCAAGGGCACCGCCAAGGGCATGCTCAAGGTGATGGCCAAGATGGGCATCTCCACGCTGCAGTCGTACAAGGGCGCGCAGATCTTCGAGGCCGTGGGCCTGGCGGACGACGTCATCGAGCGCGCCTTCCGGGGCACCGCGAGCCGGGTTCAGGGCGTGGGCCTGGAGGTGCTCGCCGAGGAGATGGAGCGCCGTCACGCGCTGGGCTATCCGGGGCGCAACGGCAATATCGCGGTGCTGCCCAACCCGGGCGATTTCCACTGGCGCCGGCACGGCGACACGCACATGTGGGACCCGCAGGCGATCGCCGACCTGCAGGTGGCCGCGCGGACCAACGACGAAAGCGCCTACTGGCGTTTCGCCGAGCACTCGAACCGGGAAAACACGGCACACGCCAATCTGCGAGGGCTGCTGACTTTCGTGAGCGGCGCCAACGGCGGGTCCATCGAACTCGACGAGGTCGAACCCGAAACCGAGATCGTCAAGCGCTTCGCCACCGGGGCCATGAGCTTCGGCTCCATCAGCGCCGAATCTCACGAGATGCTGGCCGTGGCCATGAACCGCATCGGCGGCAAGTCGAACACCGGCGAGGGCGGCGAGGATTCCCGCCGCTATACGCCGCTGCCGAACGGCGATTCCGCCCGCAGCGCCATCAAGCAGGTGGCCAGCGGCCGGTTCGGCGTGACGATCAATTACCTGAGCAACGCCGACGAACTGCAGATCAAGATCGTGCAGGGCGCCAAGCCCGGCGAGGGCGGCGAACTGCCCGGCCGCAAGGTGGACGAGACCATCGCCGCGATCCGTCATTCGACGCCCGGCGTGGGACTCATCAGCCCGCCGCCGCACCACGACATCTATTCGATCGAGGACATCGCACAGCTCATCCACGACCTGAAGAACGGCAACCCCGATGCGCGGATCAGCGTCAAGCTCGGCGCCGAGATCGGCGTGGGGGCGGTGGCCGCAGGCGTCACCAAGGCGCGCTCGGACCACCTCGTGATCGCCGGGGATTCGGGCGGCACCGGGGCCTCGCCGCTTACTTCCATCAAGCACGCGGGGCTGCCCTGGGAGCTGGGCATTGCCGAGACGCACCAGACGCTGGTGGTCAACAACCTGCGCTCACGGGTGGTGCTGCAGACCGACGGGCAGCTCAAGACCGGGCGCGACGTCGCGATCGCCTGCCTGCTCGGCGCCGAGGAGTTCGGTTTCTCCACCGCGCCGCTGATCGCGCTGGGCTGCATCATGATGCGCAAGTGCCATCTGAATACCTGCCCGGTGGGGATCGCCACCCAGGACCCGGCATTGCGGGCGAAATTCGAGGGCCTGCCGGAACACGTCATCAACTATTTCTTCATGGTCGCGAAGGAATTGCGCCGGATCATGGCCGACCTGGGCTTCCGCACGGTCAACGAGATGGTGGGGCGGGTGGACGCGCTCGATGCCTCCGCGGCGGTCGATCACTGGAAAGCCGGCGGAATCGACCTTACCGAGCTGCTGACGCCGGCGCAGGAGCCACCGGACTTTCTGGGCGCCTACGCCATGCACGAGCAGGACCACGGCCTCGACCGTGCGCTCGACTACAAGCTGATCGAGCTGGCCGAACCGGCGCTGACGCGCGGCGAAAAGGTCTACCGCGAACTGCCCATCACCAACGCGAACCGGGTCGTGGGCGGCATACTCTCCAATGCCATCATCAGGCGCTGCGGCCCCGAGATGCTTCCGGACGGCGCCGTCCACTTCAAGTTCCGGGGTCACGCCGGGCAGAGCTTCGGCTGCTGGCTGGCCCGGGGCGTCACGCTGGAGGTCGAGGGCGACGCCAACGACTACGTGGGCAAGGGCCTGTCCGGAGGGCGCCTGATCATCTACCCGCCGGCGGAGTCGCGCTTCACGCCGGAAGAGAACATCCTGGTCGGCAACGTCGTGCTCTACGGCGCCACCTCCGGCGAGTGCTTCTTCCGGGGGGTCGCGGCCGAGCGGTTCTGCGTGCGCAACAGCGGCGCCCGCGCGGTCGTCGAAGGCGTGGGCGATCACGGCTGCGAATACATGACCGGCGGACGCGTGGTCATACTCGGGCGCACCGGGCGCAACTTCGCCGCCGGCATGAGCGGCGGCGTGGCCTACGTCTGGAACCCGCACGGCGACTTCGCCGAGCTCTGCAACCCCGAGATGGTCGAGCTGGAACCGCTGGAGGCGGATCCGGACAGGGCCGAGGTCAGGGAGCTGATCGAACGGCACCTGCGCTTCACCGGATCCACCGTTGCGGAAGCGATACTCGATGACTGGCGGAACAGTGTCGGGCAGTTCGTCAAGGTCATGCCCGTGGACTACAAGCGGGTGCTTGAACAGCTCAAGACCGCTGCCGCCGCAGCCTGAGCGCAAGCGCGATGGGCAAGACCACGGGGTTCATGGAGTACGCGCGCGCGTCCGCGCCGTATCGTGACGCGAACGAGCGCCTGCGCGATTTCCGGGAGATCTACACCGGACCCGACGCCGCGCACCTCGCCCGGCAGGGCGCGCGCTGCATGGATTGCGGAGTGCCGTTCTGCCAGTCGGACGACGGCTGCCCGATCCACAACCTGATCCCGGAGTGGAACGACCTCATCTACCGGGACCAGTGGCGGGAAGCGCTCGACCGCCTGCACAAGACCAACAATTTTCCCGAATTCACCGGCCGCGTGTGCCCCGCGCCCTGCGAAGGCGCCTGCGTGCTGGGGATCACCGACCCCGCGGTCACGATCAAGGACATCGAGATGGCGATCGCCGACCGGGGATTCGAGGAGGGCTGGATCGTCGCCGAGCCGCCCTCCGTCCGCACCGGGCGGCGCGTCGCGGTGATCGGCTCCGGGCCCGCCGGGCTGGCCGCCGCGCAACAGTTGAACCGGGCCGGCCACGTCGCCGTCATCTATGAGCGCGCCGACCGCATCGGCGGCCTGCTGACCTACGGCATTCCCAACATGAAGCTCGACAAGGTCGAAATCGTCGAGCGGCGCCTGGACCTGATGCGGGAGGAGGGCGTGGAGTTCCGCGTGAACGCGGCGGTCGGCGACGGCAGCGGCGGCTCCATCGACGTGCGCGACTTGGCGAAGGAATTCGACGCCGTGCTGCTTGCGACCGGGGCGACCGTTCCCCGCGACCTGCCGATTGCCGGGCGCGACCTCGAAGGCGTGCACTTCGCGATGGATTTTCTGACGCAGAACACGCGCAGCCTGCTCGATTCCAATCTCGCCGACGGCAACTACATTTCCGCGAAGGACAAGGACGTGATCGTGATCGGAGGCGGCGACACCGGCACCGACTGCATCGGCACGGCGCTTCGCCACGGCTGCAGGAGCCTGGTCAACTTCGAGCTGTTGCCGCAGCCGCCGGCCACGCGCGCGCCGCACAATCCCTGGCCCACCTGGCCGGTGATTTTTCGCACCGAGTACGGCCACGAGGAGTCCGCGGCCATGTTCGGCAAGGACCCGCGCGTCTACCTGATTTCGTCAACGGAATTCACGGCGCGCTCGGTTGAAGGCGGTAGAATCAGGAAAAATGGACGCCATGTATCCGGTATTCGCACCATTGACGTGCAACTCAGGGACGGCAAGTTCGAAAACGTGCCCGGCAGCGAACGGGAGTGGCCGGCCGACCTGGTGCTTCTGGCCATGGGTTTTCTGCGCCCCGAACACGCCGTCTCCGAAGCACTGGACCTGGCCTACGACGAGCGCGGCAACTACCTGGCCGAGTACGGCAAGTACCAGACCAACGTGGAAAACGTGTTCGCCGCCGGCGACTGCCGCCGGGGCCAGTCACTGATCGTCAACGCGATCAACGAGGGCCGGGAAGCGGCCCGCGAAATCGACCGCTACCTCATGGGTTCAACCGAACTCCCGTAACAACCCGGCTTCACGCGCCGGGGAGCGGAAAGACCGTAGGGCTAGGCGGTGCCCCAGCCGGGGTGGAAGCCCAAGGGCAGGCCGGCTTCGGGGGTGAAGCCGTACATTTCGGTACTGGGTAATGCTTCGTTGACCACGTCGCGCACCTTCAGCAGGCGGTCGAGGTCGATGCCCGTCTTCAATCCCATCGACTCGAGCATGAAAACGAGGTCTTCGGTGACGATGTTGCCGCTGGCGCCGGGGGCGAACGGACAGCCGCCGATGCCGCCCAGCGAACTGTCGAGCGTGGTGATGCCTTCTTCCAGCGCCGCCATGGCGTTGGCCAGCCCAAGGCCGCGCGTGTTGTGCAGGTGCACCCCGGTCAGCTTTTCCTCGCCGATCTCGGAGCGCACCAGGCGCACCAGCCGGCGGATCTGGGTAGGGTTGGCGTAGCCGGTGGTGTCGGACAGTCCCACTTCCCGGCAACCCGCGTCGACCAGCGCATGAGCCAGTTCCAGCACCTTGCTTTCGGGGACGGGCCCTTCCATCGTGCAGCCGAACGCGGTGGCGATTCCGGCCTCGAATATCGGGCGGCGCTCCTCGGGAAGTTCGTCCAGCATCTCGTTGATGCGCCGGACCTCCTCGAGCATTTCGGCGTGGTTCTTGCGCACGTTCGCCTGGCTGTGCGTTTCGCTGGCCGAGACCGGGATGCTCACCTTGTGCGTGCCGGCGGCGACCGCCCGTTCCACGCCCTTGAGGTTCGGCGCCAGGGTGGTGACGTGCAGGCCGGGGATGCTCACGGCGTAGCGCACGAGTTCCTCGCAGTCGGCCATCTGCGGCAGCAGCTTGGGCGGCACGAAGGAACCCACTTCGATTTCCGGCACGCCGGCCGCTGCCTCGGCCTTGATCCAGGCCTTCTTGGCTTCCGTGGGCATGATTACCTTGAGGCTCTGCAGGCCGTCGCGCGGCCCCACTTCGCTTACGAGAACGTCAATGGACATAGGGCGCCTCTTCTAGAACCTGTTCACAGGTCCTAGTTATTGCGGGTGGCCGCCTGCGCCCGCTGCTGGCTCTTGCGGCCGATCCGCGTGAGGTGCACGCGGCTGGTCTTGCCCGCGCGCCGCTCGTTCAATCGCGATACGAGACTCGTGACCTCTTCGCGTACCTCGTCGGGCTCGCCCTGCTTGTAGCCGGTAATGGTGGTGGTCCCCTGGGTCAGCTCGTAGCGATACCAGTTGTCGGCGTCGGAACCGTCCGGAGAAGCAGTCTCTTCCAGGGTTACGATCTCAAATGGCCGGCCGGCCGGCATTACGTTGGTGTCATCGGTCATAACCAAAATATTTTACACCCCCCGCCAAGTGCGCCCTTCGGCCGGAAACGGTTGGCCGATGCAGCCGGAAACTGGCATTGGACCGACTATGGGGCTACATTACCGGGCGGGGGGAGCCCGGCATTTTTTCATGAATAATTCCGATGGACGGGAAACCGTCACGCTGAAGGGCCTTGCGCCGCTGGAAGTCCTGAAGGGAGGCAGCGGCCCGGAACTCGTGTGGCTGCACGGCGAAGAGGGGCAGCGCGGCTGGCTGCCGCACCACGCGCGCCTGGCGGAGCGCTTCACGGTCCTGGCGCCTACGCTGCCCGGCATCGGCGCCTCGGTGCTGCCCGAGTGGGTGAACGGCGTACGCGACGTCGCGAAAGTCCTGCTTGCGGCGCTCGACGGCGGCGGGATCGGCAACTGCATCCTGGGCGGCGTTTCGATGGGTGGCTGGATCGCGGCGGAAATGGCTTCGATGGAACCCGGCCGGTTCGCGGGGCTGGTGTTGACCGGTTCGCAGGGCACCGCCACCGGCGAGATGAACACGCCGGACCTGTTCCTGATGCCTTACCGCAGGTATATCTCGTTCGGCTACAACGACGCCCGCTCGGCCGCGTTCCAAAAACTGTGGTCGGGCGAACTTGACGACGACGCGGTGACTCAGGACCTGGAAGTGATGGAGCTCGCGGCGCTGCTCGGCTTCAAGCCGTACATGCACGACCGGTCGCTGCTGCCGGCGCTGGCGCGCTTTCCGAACCCGGCGCTGCTGCTGTGGGGCGCGAACGACGTCATCACGCCGCCGGCGGTCGCCGAGCGCTTCCTGGACGCGTTGCCCGCGGCCGAACTGGTGACGATCGGCGACGCCGGACACTACGCGCACCTGGAAAAGCCCGTCGAGTTCGCCGACGCCGTGACCGGCTTCGGCGCCGGGCTGAAGGCGGACTAAACCATGTTCCAACTGCACTATTTCGTCAATCATCCCTACCTGGGTTATCCGCATGAAGCGGCGGCCGAATTCGGCGCCGTGATGCTCAAGTTCTCCAATCGCCACTTCGACGGAGAGCGCGCCGCCGAGTTGTTCGAGCGCTATCACGAGGAATACGTGGTGGCCGAGCAGGTGGGCTTCGACTCCATCGTCGTCAACGAGCATCACAACGCGCCGGCGGCCATGTCTCCCGCGCCCAACCTGTACGCGGTGGTCGTGGCCAAGCTGACCGAACGCGTGAAGATCTTCATCGCCGGCAACATCCTGCCGATCAACGGCAACCCGGTCCGCCTGGCCGAGGAGCTGGCGCTGATCGACCTGTTCTCGAAGGGCCGGCTCATTTCCGGTTTCGTGCGGGGCGGGGCGGTGGAGTCGCTGGCCATGTCGGTCAACACGCTACACAACCGGGATATGTTCGCCGAGGCGCACGACCTGATCCTTAAGACCTGGACCCAGCCCGGTCCCTTCGTCTGGGAGGGCAAGCACTACAACTACCGTTGCGTCAATCCGTGGGTGCTGCCGCTGCAGAAGCCGCATCCGCCGGTCATGATTCCGGGGTCGACCAGCCGCGAGACGGTCGAGTTCGCCGCCGAGCGGGGCTACCCGTACGTGGCCCTGGCCACCCGGCTGGAGGCGACCGACGCGCTGTTCAAGGCCTACGACGAAATCGCGAAAGAGCACGGCCATACGCCGACGCCCGCCCATCGCGGCTACTTCACCCGCGTGCACGTCGCGCCCACCGACGAGCAGGCGCTCGAGGAGGGCCGCGAGCAGTTCGGCGGCCGGGTGGCGCAGGTCACCAGCATGGTGGACATGAAGATCCATCCCGACGTGGGCGCCTGGATGGCGCCGCCGGGCTACGTGAGTCGCGAGGCGGCCATCGCGAGGCGCCGATACATGGGTGGAACGCCCTATGCCTTCTTCACCCAGGGCTACGAGAAGGCGCTGGAGACGCGCCAGATCATTGTCGGAAGCCCCGAAACGGTCGCGCGGCAACTGAACGAACTGCGCGTGAGGTTCGGCGTGGGGCACCTGGGCGTGTCCCACTTCGCCGTGGAGGACTACGGCCACACGCTGCGCAACTTGGAACTGCTCGGCGAAGAGGTGTTTCCGCGCCTGCGCGAAATGGCCGCCGAGGACTGAGCATGGCTGCCGCAGACAGCGGACAGGCCCGGGCCGTGGCGCCACAACAGCATCCTCCCGGCTACGTCGGCAAGCTGCCCCTGTCGCTCAAGGCGGGCTGGGGCGTCGGCTCGATGGGCTGCCTGGGGATGCTGTTCATCGTCAACGTCTTCGTCCTTTACTTCCTGGTCAATCACCTGGGTATGGACCCGGCCCTGGCGGGGCTGATCCTCTTCATTACCCGGATATACGACGTGTTCAGCGACCCCATGATCGGGTTCCTGAGCGACACCACCCGCAGCCGCTGGGGGCGGCGGCGCCCGTGGATGGCGCTGGGCGCGTTCATGTCCGGTCTGGCGCTGATCCTGACGTTCAACGTGCCGGCGCTGGCGTCGATGAATGCCATCGCGATATACCAGCTCATCGTGCTGATCGCCTATTTCACCGGCTACACGCTGTTCTACGTGCCGTTCATGGCGATGCCCGCGGAAATGACCGACGACTACAACGAGCGCACGTCGATCATGTCGTGGCGGGTGGGGTATTCCAACTTCGCCGGCATCCTCATCGCCGCCGGCATGCCGGCGCTGATCGACTATCTGGGCGCCGATCGCAGGGCCTACGGGATCGTCGCGATTCTGGTGGGCATCCTGATCGCCGCAACCATGATCATGACGGTGCTGTTTACCTCCCGCGCCCGGGAGTTGCCCGGTTCCCCGAAGGACCGCTATTCGATCGGCGAGTATTTCCGGGCGCTGGCGAATAACCGGCCCTTCCTTACGCTGGCGGCGCTGAAGGGCACGCTGTACCTGGGTGTGGGCGTGAACGGCAGCGCCCTGCTGTTCTACATGACCTACGTGCTGGAACGGGGCGAACTGGGCGTGGCCTTCTCCACGCTGGTGGGCAACCTCGCCGGCCTGTGCTCGGTACCGCTTTGGGCTTACTTCAGCCGCGGCAGGGACAAACGCTGGGTCTACATGGTCGCCATCGTCGGCTCCGCGATCACGCTCATCTCATGGGCGTTCGCCACGCCCTCCGAAGGCGACCTGGTGTTCGCCATCCGGTCCTGCTTCATCGGTATATTCGGCGCGGGGGGACTGACGATCGGATTCTCGATGCTGCCCGACACCATCGAATACGACCGCATCCGGACCGGCAAGGTCCGCACGGCGCTGTACACCGGGGTGCTGGGCTTTGTCGAGAAGACCGGCTTTGCGCTGGGTCCGCTGCTGATGGGCTTCTACTTCTCCGCCGCGGGCCTGGTGGAAACCACGCTGGGCTCCGTGGAGCAGCCGGACAGCGCGATTACCGCCATCGTTTACGGCAAGGCCTGGATTCCCGCGACCCTGCAGGCGCTGGCCCTGTTCTGGCTGGTGTCCTACCGGCTCACCGAGAAGCAGCTCGCCGACATGCGCGGCGCGGCGGACGCGATCGGCGCCCCGGCGGCGGTGCGCGAATAGCGGCGCCTCAATTCGCCCCGTAGCTCCTGAGTTCGCCCTTCAGCACCTTGCCGTAAGCGTTGCGCGGCAATGCCGGCAGCGTCTCGACCCGCCTGGGGATCTTGAAGCGGGCCAGCCGGCCCTCGCAGAAAGCCGCGAGTTCCTCCGCGTTCAGCGTTGCGCCGGAGCGAAGCACGACGAAGGCCTTGAGGCTTTCGCCCCAGCGCTCGTCGGGCACGCCCACGACTGCGGCGTCGAGGATGCCCGGATGGCGCAGCAGTTCTTCCTCGACTTCGCGCGGGAAGATGTTGACGCCGCCGCTGATCACCATGTCCTTCTTGCGGTCGACGATATAGACGTAGCCCTCTTCGTCGCGCCGCGCCATGTCACCCACCGATACCCACCCATCGCGAAAGGCCTCGGCGGTCTCGCGCGGCTTGCGCCAGTAGCCGTTGAATAGAAACGGACTGTTCGAGAACAGTTCGCCCACCTCGCCGGGTCCGACCTCGCCGTTTTCGTCCAGCAGCCTGACTTCGGTGGTCGTGAACGGCTGCCCCACGCAGCGCTGTTTGCGGAGCTGGTCGGCCGGCCGCAGGTTGCAGACGATGCCGGCCTCGGTGGACCCGTAGGTCTCGTGGAGTATTCCGTCGCCGAAGTGGCCCACGATCTGCTCCTTGGTGGCCTGCGGCAGCGCGGCGGCGTTGGAGATGATGGACTTCAGCGCCGGGGCGGAACGCTTCTCCAGGACCGCGTTTTCCAACGCGAAGATGGCGTGAAAGTGGGTGGGCACCATGAACACGCCCGTTGCCGCGCCATCGTCCAGGTGGCGCAGCACTTCCTCCGGGTCGAAGCGCGACAGGAGTTCGAGTTGCCCGCCGAGGTAGATCGCGGCGATGCTGAATGCGAGCCCGCCGCCGTGGCACAGCGGCGTGAATCCCAGAAACCGGTCGTCGGGCGAATAGCAGCCGTACTCGGACGCCATTCCGTAAAACTGCAGGATCCGCGACCGGTGGGAAACCAGCACGCCCTTGGGTTTGCCGGTGGTGCCCGACGTATAGGGGATCGTGAAGGTCTCCCACTCGTGCACCGGCGCCGGGTCGGTCCGCGGCCGGGCGCCGGCCAGCCGGCGCTCGAGATCGTCGCCGATGACGAACACCTGCTCGACCGACTCGAAGTCCGTGTCCCGCGCCAACTCGGCCCGTTCGGCATCGACGAACAGCACCCGCGCCTCGGCGTCGTCGCAGATCCCGGCCACCTCCCTGGGGCTGAGGCGGGGATTGACGGTGGCCAGCGGGATTCCGGCCTGGGCCGCGCCGGCCACGATCTCCAGGTACTCGATGCAGTTCCCGGCCAGGATCGCGCCGTGGGTCCCCGGCTCGAGCTTCAGCCCGTCGAGCATCCAGGCGCTGACCCTGTCGATGCGCGACACCAGTTCGCGGTAGCTCCGCTCCCGCCCGCCATGGCGCACGGCGATCTTTCCGGGATCGCGGCCCATGGCGGCCCGGATGCCGCCGGCCACGGACAGGGGCCGGTACGAGGCGGGAAGGTCGGGGACGCCGTTCGCGCTCATCATTCGGAGGGGAGCCCGAAGACGCGGAGCGCGTTGTCGCGCAGCAGGCGCTGCCGCGATTCCGGCCTGAGTTCCAGATCGTTGACTTCGGCCACCGCGCGCTCGGGGTCGATGACCGGCCAGTCGGTGCCGAACATCACCTTGTCGCGTCCGTACGAATTCAGATAGTGGACGAAAGGCGCCGGCCAGTAGCGGGGCGCGTAGGCGTCGCCGGCGGTGTAGACGTTTTCGTGCTTCCAGCACATCGCGATCATCTCCTCGGTCCACGGCACGCCGATGTGAATGCCGATCAGCTTCAGTTCGGGGAAATCGACGGCTACGGAGTCCAGCACGATCGGCCGGCCCACCGAAGGCAGACGCGTCGAGCGGCTGTAAACGAGGTTCTGGCCCACCTGCATCATGATCGGGATGTCGAGCTCGCAGCACTTGGCGTAATACGGATACATCCGGGCCGCGTCGGGCGGCATCGCGAACCAGTGCGGGTACCAGTGGGCGCCGACGAAGCCCAGTTCGTTCACCGCGTATTCAAGGTCCTTGAGCCCCGCCATTCCGCGCGTAGGGTCGATCCCCGCCAGTCCCGAAAACCGCGCCGGATGCTCCGCGCAGACCTCGCTCACGTATTCGTAAGGCACCTCGAAGGAATCCTTGAGGCCCATTTGCCCCGCGCGCACGGCAACCAGCAGCGAACGCTCTATCCCGGCGCGGTCCATCCGGCCGAGGTAATCCGCGATGGACACGCCGCCGCGCATGTCCTCGGGCATGCGGATCTGCGACATGAAGTGCTCGTCCAGGCCTGTGCGCCCCTCGGCCACCGTTTGCGGCGTATAGAGATTGCAGACGATGTCGATGATGCCGGACATGCGGCGTCGTTTCCCGGCTAGCCCCCGGCGTTCTCCCAGCTGAGAATGTCCCGGCCGAGCAGGCGCCCGAAGGTGATTGCGGGCGTCAGCGACATGCCCCCCACAAAGGCGTTGCCGCTGAGCTTGCTGAAGCCCAGCGCCTCGCCCGCCGCGTACAGGTTCGGGATCGCCGAGCCGTCCTCGCGCAGCACCCTCAGGTCCGCGTCCACGTCGATGCCCGCCGGGCTGACGACGGTGAAGCCGACTGCCTTGACCGCGTAGAACGGCGGCGTGCCGATCGGGCGGATCATGTGCTCGCGGCCGAACTCGGGATCGTGGCGCGACTCCACCGCCCTGTTGAACTGCGCTGTGGTCCGCTTGAGCGTTCCCGGATCCGCTCCGATCTGCGCGGCCAGGCCGTCAAGGGTGTCGGCCTTGAGAAAATGAGCGTGGTTGCCGAGCCGCGCCGCCATCTCCTCGCGGGTCTCCAGCGTGATCACCGGCGCGTTCTGCCGCATGGGTTCGTCGAATATCACGTACAGCGTGAAGTCCGGCAGCGCCAGCACCGCCCGTTCGATGTGGTCGATGCTGGGATGGTCCTCGCGCACGAAGCGCCTGCCTTCGCCATCGACGTAAAACTCCCAGGGTCTGCGGATGGCCGGGTTCAGCCGCAGGTGGGCGCCCGACAGCGGGTCTTCGGCGTCTTGCCGGAAGCCGGCCACGGTAGTGAGAAACGAGTCTCCGCCCGACACCGTGGCGCCCAGTTCCCGGGCCGCCCGGATGCCGTCGCCGCGCGAATAAGGATTGCAATAGGAGGTGAGCGTGAACTGCGGCGTGATTTCCGCCCACATCTCGAGGTTCGCCGCATAGCCTCCCGAAGCCAGGACGACATTCCGTCCGAAATGGCGTTCCGTGGCTCCGGACGGCGTCTCCACTTCCACGCCGTTCACGGCGCCGGAATCGTCCTGGAGCAGCCGGGTGAACCGCGTTTCAAGCCTGAGATCGATCCGGCCGTCCGCCGTCAGCCGCTCGAAAGGGGTCGCCATGGCCTCGAGGACGCTGACGCCCAGTTTCTCGCCCCAGCAATAGCGGCGCGTGCGGTAGGGCTCATGGGCGCTGCCGGCGACCGGGTGGCCGGGCAGCGGCTCGAAGCCCAGGCCCGTGAGCCAGTCCAGCGTGTCGCTCGCGTTGTCGATCGCCATGCGGCCCAGGTCCGGATCCATCGTGCCGTTGCAGATGCGCATGGCGTCCTCGTAGTGCTCGTCGGCGCTGTCGTCGATCCCGGCGGCCTCCTGCAGCCGCGTGCCGGCCGCGCTCATCTGCCCCGACGACCAGTACAGCGTGCCCCCGATCCGCTTGTCCGCCTCGATCTGCAGCACCCTGGCGCCGCGTTCGGCCGCGAATATGCCCGCCGGCATTCCGGTCGAACCCGCGCCGATGATGATGACGTCGTAGTTTTCGCTCATATTTGATTCCCGCTTTTCTCCCTTGTGCCCGGCGTTCGCGACGGGCGCCGCCTATGTTTCCACAGAAATCCCGAACTGGCTACTCCCCCGCCCACTGGAGCGAGGGCATGTCCCTCGCGGCGTCGCGCCCTCGTTCAGTCGGCGCGCTCAGGCGATCTCGCGTGCAGAAGGTCCTGTTCGATGCTGCGGGAAGCGAGATAGAAGAAGCCGGCCGCGCCCAGGCTGCATATAACGGACACGATCAGCAGCGACATGCCCAGCGAATCCACGCCCAGCGAACCCGCCAGGAAGTCGCTGGCCACGCCGACCGACTGTGGCCCGATGACGCCCGCAATCAGGTTGATGATCAGGATCATCAGGGCCGAGGCTACCGCCCGGGTGCGGACTTCGGCGACGCCCTGAATGGTCGCGAACAGCACCGGCCCCTGCATCACGCCCACGCAGGCGGGCACGATGAGCCACAGCAGCGCGGCCGTGGGGTCGGGGACCAGCAGCACCAGCGCATAGAAGGGCGCCGCAAGGACCTGGACGCCGGCGCAGAGATAGATGGGCGGCCTGGCCCCGTGCTTCGCGAGCCGGCTGGCCAGCAGTCCGCCGAGCAGCGTGCCGGCCGCGTGGGGCAGGGCCTTGGTGAAGGCCAGCCAGGTGCCGATGGTGGCGACCTCCAGGCCGTGGGTGCGGGTGTAGAAGGACGGCAGCCAGGCCAGCAGGGCGGTGCTGACCATGCCGTACAGGCTGCCGCCCAGCACCATGTATCGGAACGTCCCCTTGGCCCACAGGCCGCGGAATGCCGGGTACATCCGCGGCGCCTTCTCCGCGACCTCGAGGCCTTCGCTGTGGCCGCGCGGCGGGTCGCGCAGGGTGAAATGCACGACCAGCGCGATCAGCACGCCCGGGGCGCCGAAGGACACCAGCGTGACCCGCCAGCCGTAGGCGTCGGTGATCCAGCCGCCGATCAGGAAGGCCAGGAACACGCCCACGGACGAGCCCAGGCCGAGCACGGCCATGGCCATCGCGCGCTCTTTCGGAGAAAAGTAGTCCGATATCAGCGAATGCGACGGCGGCGTGCAGCCGGCCTCGCCGATCCCCACGAGCACCCGGAACACGGCCAGTTGCACGAACGACCGGGCCAGCCCGCACAGGCAGGTCATCAGGCTCCAGAGCGCCAGCGCCCAGGCAATGATCTTCCGGCGCGAGCGGCGGTCGGCGAGGCTGGCGATGGGAACGCCGAGCAGCGCGTAGAAGACCGTGAAGGCGGCGCCGGTGATGAAGCCGATCTGCGTGTCGCTCAGCGCCAGGTCGGACTTGATCTGCGGCAGCAGGATGCCGATCACATAGCGATCGGCGTAGTTGAGCGTCATTACGATCAGCAGCAACCCGAGCACGTAGCGCCGGTAGCCGCGCGAAGCGGAGAACCCGTCCCTGGGGGCGCCCTCCTTACCGGGGGTGGTCATGCACGCTCAGGCAATGACTTCGATCAGTTCGCCGACCGCACCGCGCAGCGTGAATCCGTCCGGTTCCGGATTGCCGTGCATGGGCAGGGCGCCTTCGCCCACGGGTTCGATGCCGTTGGACTCGCACAGCGCGCGGCACTTGTCGAGATCGTTGACGCGGATCGTGAGCATCGCCAGTCCGGTCCGGTCCAGCGAGGTCGGATAGACCGTGCCGCCGGCCGCCTTGAATTCCCAAACCTCGATGCTGACGCCGCTGCCGACGTTGCCCCAAAGGAAATAGCTGTCGTCCGGCGCCCCGATCAGCTGGTTGGCGTTGCGCTGGAAACACTCCAGCTGCGAGCTGCGCTTGAGCCCCAGCGCCTGCTCGAAGAACGCGTCCACCGGGCGCTGGTCGAGACTGGTGATGGCGGCGTTGTGAAACCCGGAATGCAGCCCCGGCAGCGTCCATTCCGGCCGGTCGCCGCGCACGTTTGCCGTAATGAACATCTGCTCTCCGCCCGGCCCGAAAGCCGCATAGCTCATCACGTCCACGTCGCGCCGCCAGGTCGTGTTGCGGAAGAAGTAGTAGCGCGGCGGAGTGATTACCGGGGTGTTGGCCGACGCCAGGCGGTGATAGGACTCGGCCGGGTCGCGCGTCCCGCCTTCCAGGACCAGCAACCCGGGGTCCCAGGGGCCGGAGTCGGGCCGCGGGCGGTTGGCCCCGGCCCCCTGCGGCGCTTCGAGCACTCGCACCTGCGCGCTGTTGGAGGGCTCGGGCATATGCAGCGTCGCATGGCGCCTTCCGGCCTTGCCGACGCCGGGCGCGCTCGTGGCATCCGCCGGCAGCGCGCCCTCGTCGACAAGTGTCATGCCGATCACTTCCGTGTAGAAGCGGATGCTGGCGTCCACGTCCGGGGACACGGTCGTGAACACGACGATCTTCGCTTCAAGGGGATTCGATTCCGCCGCCGGCGTCAGCGCCATCCCGGACTGGCTGTGCGGGGCCGCCCCCGCGGCCTCGTCCGCGGCAGTCCTTCCGGCCGCCGTGCCGCCGATGATGCCCGCCGAAACCGCCATCGCTGAAGCCTGCAAAACGTCTCTCCTGTTCATCTCCCGTCCCCGGTGTCCGAGTGGAGTGCGAATGTATCATGCGGGCTCGCCGTGCAGGAAAAGCCGTGACGGAAGGCCATGATTTCTTCGTGCCGGGGCCGGCCGGCCGGATCGCGACCCGCGGCAAGGGCCTGGCGCCCGGTTGCGCCCATGTCGCGGTGCTTGTACAGGGCGCGAACCTGAGCGGCCAGGCCGGATTCGACTTCAGCTTTCCCGGCGGCGGGGACTACTCGCTGATGGACGCCCTGGTGGCGCGGGGACTGGCCGCGGTGACCTTTTCGCTGCGCGGCTATGGCCGGTCCGACGCGCCCGAAGACCCGCTTACCGTCGATACCGACGCCGCGATCGAGGACCTGGCGAGCGTCATGGACTGGCTGACGGTCGAAGGCCACCCGCGGCCCCACCTGCTGGGCTGGTCCTGGGGCGGGCGGATCGTGGCCCGCTATGGCGAGCAGAACCCCGAGCGGGTCGCGCGCATGGTGCTGCTCGATCCCGCGCTGGGCGGCGGCAACCTGATCCCCTTCGATCCCGAAGAGCCGTGGTGGAGCGGCGGCTGGGACTACTTCTTCGAACGTGAAGCGCAGTACGGGTCGGAAGACATGCGCCGCGCGCTGGCGGACTGGGTGATCCGAAATGAACCGCGTTCGCCCAACGGCATACGCAGGGAAAACGCCAGGGGCAGCATTCCGGCCGATCCGGAGGCGCTGACCTGTCCCACGCTGATGATCTACGGCAGCGGCGCGGGCAAGGCCGCCTATATGCACGGCGGGATCCAGCGGGCCGAGTACTTCGAGAGGCTGCCGACGGACGACAAGGCGCTGGTGATCGTGCCGGGCGGCGGCGACTACGCCCATCTGCAGCCGGCACGCACCCGAATCCAGGCCGCGATCGCCGATTTCCTGCTGAAAGCCTGACGGCGTCGGGGCCCGTCATGCAGCCGAAGCGCGTCCTCATCGTCGGCGGCGGGATCGGCGGCCTGACCGCCGCGCTGGCGCTGACCCGCTCCGGCCATGCCGTGCAGCTCTACGAGCAGGCCCCGGCGTTCGGCGAGATCGGAGCGGGCATCATGCTGACGCCCAACGCAACACGCGTGCTGAGGCATCTGGGGCTCGGCGGAGCGCTGGACCGCGGCGGCATGCGTCCGTCCGCTTCCCGCTACCGGCGTTTCGACGACGCGGCATTAATGGGCGACGCTCCGTTGGCGGACGTCATGGAATCGACCCACGGCGCTCCCTGGCTGCACATTCACCGCAGCGATCTGCTCGACGCGCTGCTCGCCGCCGTGAGTGCCCAGGGCGGCGTCGATCTCCATGTCGGCCACCGGGCGGCGGGCTGCGCGCAGGATGGCGGAAGCGTCACGGTGCAGTTCGGCAACGGCGCGTCGGCGGAGGGCGAACTGATGGTGGCGTGCGACGGCGTGCGCTCGACGATGCGGGCGCAGGTGGCCGAGCAGACCGAGGCGCGGTTCCGCGGGCAGGTCGCCTGGCGCGCGCTGGCGCCCGCCCGGGGTTTGCCGGGACGGGTAACCGACAGGGCGTCGGTCGTGTGGATCGGCGAGGACCGGCACATCGTGCAATACGTGCTGCGCGGCGGGTCGCTGGTGAACTACGTGGCCATCGCCGTGCAGCAGGAGTGGGCGGAGGAGGGCTGGAACCGGCCGGCGCAACTGGAAGAAGTGCAGGCGGAGTTCGCCGGCTGGCACGAGGACGTGCAGTCGCTGCTCCAGGCGACCCCCGCCGATGCGCTCTACAAGTGGGGTCTGTTCGACCGTGACCCGCTCAAGCAATGGGTTTACGGGCGCATCGCGCTGCTGGGCGACGCGGCCCATCCGATGCTGCCCTTCATGGCGCAGGGGTCGGCCATGGCGATCGAGGACGCGGTAGTCCTGGCGCGTTGCCTTGAATCCTTCGACGACCTGGACGTGGCCTTGTCCCGCTACCAGGCGGTGCGCCGCGAACGCACCGCGCGCGTCATCCTGCAGTCCAGGGCGCAAACCGGCCTGTACCAGCGCCTGACGGGCGACAAGAAACGGCAGCGCGCGGTCAGCACCGATTGGGTCTACGGATTCGACGCGACGAGTTGCGCGATCTAGCGGCAGCTAGTCGAAATCCAGTTCCGGAATCTCTTCCAGCGGCGGCGGTGGGGGAATGGAACGCACGTAGGCATAGATCAGCCGGAGCTGTTCGTCGCTGAGCACCGTCGGCGAATAGGCCGGCATCAGGTTCGTGAACCTGACCAGCCGCGCAAACGCTTCGTAGGGAAGAAGCGTAGGGGCGATGCGGACGCCGGCCACGCCTCCCTGACCTTCATAGCCATGGCACTGCCAGCACTGCTGGCTCAGATACAGCGCAAGGCCTTCCTCGACATCGTCGCCGGGCTCGTCGGACCAGGCAAGCGCGGAGCCAAGCATCCACAGCAGCAGTACCGGGACAGCAAGGCCCGGCAGCCGGAAGATCCGCGAACGCGCGCTCATCTCGGCTGGCAGCGAACGTCCACGAACGCCGGCTCCCCGCCATTGACGACCTCGGCGGCGCGAGCCAGGGCCGGGCCCAGATCGGCCGGATCCAGAATCGGCCCTTCCGCCCACACGCCCGTGGCGCGGGCAATGCCGGCCAGGTCGATGTCGGGATTTCGCAGTTCGTTGCCCACCCGCCAACTGCTTTCGATCCCGCGCTGACGCCGCGCGGCCATGCGCTGCAGGTGCATGTATTCCTGGTGGTAGCCTTGGTTGTTGTGGGTCACGGTCAAAAGCGGAATGCCGTGATACGCGGCGGTCCAGAACGCGCCCGGCGTGTACATCATGTCGCCGTCCTTCTGGACGTTGATCGCGAACCGGCCCTCGGGGCGGTGGGCCAGCGCCGCGCCGACGGCCGCCGGCGCGCCGTAGCCGAGGCCGGCGCCGCCCGAACGGCCGATGTACTGATAGTGCCTTTCGATGGGCCACAGCCGCCGGGCCCAGCGGCTCTGCGCGCCGTCGTCCGAGACCATCGCCCAGTCGCGATCCTTCACCACCTGCCAAAGTTCGGAGTAGAGGCGCGCCGTGCTAACCGGGACCGCGTTCCAGCCGTAGCGGGCGTCGTCGAGGGCCTGTCCGCGGGCGAGCGAATGGGCCTCGCGCCAGCGGGCTTCCCTCGCCGCGTTGCTCGCGCGCCGCGCGCGCGTCATCCCTGACAGCACCGCCTCGGTCAGCAGCGGCAACGTGGCCTGCGCGTCGCCGGCGATGGAGAGGTCCGACGGATAGAAACGCTGAAAATTCTGATAGTTGGACTTCGTGAACAGGTCGTTGGAGCCGATGCTGATCACGCGTGCGTTCGGCCGCGCCCTGCGCACGCTGTCCCGGTGGACCCGGTCGCGCACGGTGTTGATCACGCCCCAGACATCGAAGAGTTCCAGCCCGAGCACCACGTCGGCCTGCGCAATCACGCCGGAACCCTGCGAGAGGTGGTGCGTGTTCGGGAAGTTCATGCGTCCGAACTGGTTGACCACCGGCGCCTGCAAGGCTTCGGCCAGCGCTACGAGCCGCTCCACGCCCTCCTGGTCGCGGGCCATCAGGTCCGCGACGATCACGGGCGATTCCGCTTCCAGCAGCCAGCGCGCCGCCTCCGCGACCGCGGCCTCGTCGCCGGTGGGCGGTTGATTCAGGGTGACCGAATACGTGTCGAGGCGCTGATCGCCCGCCTCGGCCTCCTGCAGGTGGCCGTCCAGTACCACGGCCACGGGCCCCGCCGGGGGCGTCATCGCGATCTTCAGGCCGCGGGCCATGGACTCGGCGTAGTGTTGCAGCGAAAGCGGCATGTCGTCCCACTTGATGTAGTCCCGTATGACCCGCACGCAGTCCTGCGCGGAATGGGACCACTCCACGCCCGCCCGGCGCTCGGTCGCCTCGAGGTGGTTGCCCGCCAGCAGAATCATCGGCGTCCGGTCGCACCACGCGTTATAGACCGCCATCGAAGCGTGCTGCAGTCCCACGGTGCCGTGGCAGAGCACGCCCATGGGCTTTCCGCTGACCTTGTAGTAGCCATGGGCCATGGCCGCCGCCTGTTCCTCGTGCACGCAGGTCAGCAGTTCGGGCGCCCGGTTGCCGCCGTAGTTGACGATGGATTCCTGCAGTCCGCGGAAGCTGGATCCGGGGTTTGTGGCGATGTACTCGAGACCGAGCCGCCGGATGACGTCCAGCATGAAATCGGAACCCGGATTGCTGACGAAATACTCGCGCGCCTGGCCGACGGTATAGCCGTCCGGCACTTCGGTCTCCATCGCCTCCTGGGCGGCCGTGGGCGGCAGTGCGCCGGGTGGCTGCGCGTCGCCGGCAGCCTGCCGCGCCGAAGCCTTTCCGGCGGCGCCTGCGCCCGCGGCGGCCACGCCGGCCGCCACTGCGGACGAAAGAAAATCCCTGCGGTTGACGCGCGCCGGCTCCTCCTGTTCGGACGGGGTTGGATGGGTCTGCTTGTCGGGCTTCACGTTTCCTCCCCAGCATGACGCTGACGGAATTCCATGATAAGGGCCGGGGTTGCGGTTGGCACTGCCGTAGCCCTGCTGGTGCCCCCTTCTTCCAGGAGCGTTGGAGTATCCATGTTGTCAAGCATGGTTGATCAGAGGGGCTTGTGGAGTCCACAGGCGGTCTTGCTGGATCAGGGCGTTGGCCAGGATCAGGAGTTTTCGCATGACGGCGGTGAGGGCGACCTTGCCGGGTTTTCCGCGTTGGGCGAGGTTCTGGTAGGTGCGTTTCATGTCCGGGTTGTATCGGATCGCGGTGACGGCGGGCATGTAGAGCAGTCTTCGAACGGCGTGTCGTCCGCCCTGGATGAAGCGGCGTCCGGTGAAGGCGCCGGAGTCGCGTGCGATGGGCGCCAGTCCGGCGAGGCTGGCGGCGGCCTTGCTGGTCAGCGTGCCCAGTTCGGGCATTTCCGCGAGCAGGTTCGCGGCGGTGTGGTCGGCCAGCGCCGGGATCGAAGCGATGATTTCGGCTTTGCGGGCCAGGTCCGGGTCTTTGTGGATGAGCGCTTGGATCCTGGCGTCGATGGCTTTGCGATGGCGGTTGAGGAGGTTCAACTGGGTGTGATGCTGTCGTTTGAGCAGGGGATCGGTGAGATGCGCGCTGCGGTTGAGCAGTGCGGTGCGTTGCCGGATCAAGGCGTTCCTGGCGGTTTGCAACTCACGCAAGGCGCGTTGGCGCCGGGAGGCCGGCGGGGTGGGCCGCAGCTCCAGCGTCCGGGCCATGACGGCCAGCATGCGGGCGTCCACGGCATCGGTCTTGGCGCGTTCTCCGGTGGCCTGGGCGAAGCGCCGGGCCTGGCAGGGATTGACCTTGACCAGCGGCAGTTTCGCCTTCCCCAGCGTCTCCTCGAAGTGCCGATGGTAGGGACCGGTGGGCTCATAGGCGACCGCCCTGGCGGACGGGCCGATGAAGACGATCAAGGCTTCAAAGCCGGCGGCGTCATTGGTGAACTTCGCGGTCTTCCCATCGGGCAGCCGGTGGACATCCAGGCGACACTTTGAGATGTCCACGCCCACAGTATGATGAGTCATCTTTTCTTCTCCTGTGCTTGTCATTCGAGCCTGATGCTCGTGTATCCATTCAGGACTTCAGAAAAGACGGTGGCCGACCTCACTCCAACTCGACTCTAGGAAGTCCGCAGGACAACGGTCCAGCCACCGCCACCCTCGGACGCCCAAGGGCGCCGAGGGTGGCCCTATTGGAACAGACAAGCAGGACAGCGAGAATCGAGCCAGGATGGCGTATCCGGGAAGAAGGGGGCGCCGGCAGGGCGGAACGATGCGCGGCTACCATATCGAAGATGCCGAAACGCTTTTCCAACGCGCGAACAACCCATGACGGCGCCGGGTCGGCACTCGACATCAGGCGCTACGCGCCCGCGCTCGGCGCCGAAGTCAGGGGCGTCGATCTCGCGGGCGGCCTCGATCCCGCGACGTACGAGCAGGTTCGCGCGGCCCTGCTCGCGCACCAGGTGCTGTTCTTCAAGGACCAGACGGAGATTTCCCCGCGAACTCAAATCGAGATCGGCAGGATGTTCGGCGAGCTTCACATGCACCCCGCCGCCCCTCAGATGGCGGGCTACCCCGAAATCTTCGAAATCTACGTGAGCAGGGACTCGAAGATCGCCAACGGCGACTTCTGGCACTCCGACGTTTCCTGCGACGAAGTGCCGCCGCTCGGCACCATCCTGCAACTGCACATCCTCCCCCCGGTCGGCGGCGACACGCTCTTCGCCAGCATGTACGCGGCTTATGACGCTCTATCGCAGCCGATGAAGCGGATGCTCGAAGGACTGAGCGCCCTGCACGAATCCGAGCACGTCTACCGCGAGCGCTACTCCGATCGCGGCGTGGACGACACCGGCAGGGAATATCCAAGCGCGACTCACCCCGTCGTCCGTACGCACCCGGAGACCGGCCGAAAGGCGCTTTATGTAAACCGCACGTTCACGACCCGGATCAACGAACTCGAGGCGGCCGAGAGCGAAGCGCTGCTCGGATTCCTCTTCGATCACTGCGAAGGCATCGACTTTCAGATCAGGTATCGCTGGGAACGCAACGACGTGGCCTTCTGGGACAACCGCTGCGCGATGCACCGGGCGATCTGGGACTACTGGCCCGAACGGCGCAAGGGGAGGCGCGTCACGATCAAGGGCGACCGGCCGACATGAGCGTGGGAACGGCCCGCAGAAATTTCCGGACCAGGGCCGCGGTGGCTTCCGGTTGCTCCAGAACCAGGTAGTGGCCGCAGTCGGGCAGAACCACCAGTTCACAGCCGGGGATCATATGCCGGATTTCCGAAAAGCCGATCCCGCTTCCCGCCGGGCTGAACGGCGTCATGTTGTCCTCTTCCCCCGCGATCAGTAGCGAGGGCGCCCTGATCCGGCGCGCCCAGGGACTCAGATCCACCTGCTCCAGCACTTTCGTGCCGCGCACGAAGGCCTCGGGATCGGTACGGCTGAACGCCTCGCGCATCGAGGCGAGCTGCGCTTCGGCCTCCTCGCGCTCGTAGAACGCCCGCCCGAAACCGGCCACGGCGGTCAGGTCCGCTACGGCCTCCATCCCGCTGTCGCGCGCCGCCCGTCTCCAGGTTGCGCGCATCATGCGGGCCGCGCCGTCGTAGCGGGCCAGAAAGCAGCTCAGCACCAGCCGGTCCACCGACTTCGGATACTTCGCTGCCAGGATCAGGGCCACCATGGCGCCGAAGGAAGTCCCATGCACGTGCACCGGCGCCAGTTCCAGCGCCCCGATGAACTCGCGCACCTGATCGGCAATGCCCTCCAGCCCGCCTTCCCGCGGTGCGCCGGAACTCTGGCCGTAGCCGGGCAGGTCGAAATCGATGACCTCGAAATCGTCGGCGACGAAGGGCGTCAGGCGCTCGAAGTTGCGGTGTCCGAACGCCGATCCGTGAATGTGCAGCACCGGCACGCCGCTGCCGACACGCCGGTACCAGATCGTTTCTCCCCCCGGCAGCGAAACGGTCGTCACGGCAAGCGGCTCAGGTAAGCCGACACAGCGACATCAGGCCGTTGATGTCGGGAGCGGATTCCAGGTCCCACAACGCGGCAAGGATCTCGTCGGCCCGGCCCGCGGGCAGTACGGGTTCGGCCGAAGCATGAAAGATCCCGGCAAGTTCCTCGTCGCTCATCCGCCGGCCCGGGCTGCCGAGGAACGCATCCACTGAGGCGGCCTCGGTCGTGCCGTCGGTGAACTCGACCTCCATGGTGCAGCCGTCGAAACTCTCGCGGGTCTCGTCGCGCACCAGTTCCACGCGTGAGCGCAGCGCCAGGATATCGGGATCGGTATAGGCCGGCTCGCGCATCTCGTCCAGGGTAAAGCGGCCCCGCCGCCATGCCGCCGCGACGCAGAAACACAGGTCGAAGCGCGCGGTGAGTTCGCTGTGCGGATCGCCGAAGCGCTCCATGCGTTCGTCGCAGATGTCCACCACGATGGGCTCGACCATGATCCGCACCCGCGCCACTTTCCGGCCGGCGGCCCGCGGCAGCAATTCCAGCGCGCATTCGATGGGGGCGTGGGTAATGGTTTCGGTGGGCACCGACTTGTAGCTCTGGCCGTGTATGCACCAGGGTGCTCCCAACGAGTCCAAAATTTCCCCGATCTTGTCCGCGGGTTCGTCGGAGTAGGACTCCCTCATCCCCTTGTCGCCCTCGAAGGCGGTTGAGGGCGCATCCATTCCACGCTCGGCCAGTTGCGCGGCCGTGAGGCCCGACATGGCCGTCGCGCCGGTGATGTAGGACAGCGTCATGCTCCCCACCGACTCGTAGGTGCCGAACGCCGTGCACATGGCGATGGCCAGCGCGTTGCGCATGCGCTCGCCGTCCAGTCCCGCCAGCAGCGAGCAGCCGGCGGCGGCGCCTACGCCGCCCGTCAGTCCCGCCGGCACGAAACCGCGGTAGTAGCCGGTGGGCATCAGCGCCCGGGCGCAGGCCAATTCCACCTCGATGCCCAGCGCCAGCGCGTCCACCATCTCACACCCCCTGTTGCCCCCGGCCTGCGCCGCCGCCAGCACAGCCGGCAGGACCGCCGAAGTGGCGTGCATGTAGCAGGGAATGTAGGTGTCGTGAAAGTCAAGCACTTCGAACAGGGCGCCGTTCACCATCGCCGCGCGGGCCGGTTCCATCCGGGTCCCCAGCCACAGGGCCTGCGCATTTCCTTCGCCGCCGGTCGCGCCGCCCCAGTCGTGCAGAATACGAACCACTTCGTGATCGGTCGCGCCCACCGAAGCCTTGAGCTGATTCAGCAACAGGCGCTTCGCCTCGTGGCGGACGTCATCCGGGACGCCATCGCGCGCATGCTCGCGGGCAAACGCCACCAGCCGTTCGGCCACCGTGAGGTTCACGCGCCTTCTCCGGATGCGCCGTCGCGCGCCACCGCGCCGTACATCCATTCCAGCAGGCCGGGTTCGGTCTGATTGTCCGCGTCCAGCGCCTGGATGGCCTGATGGGCGGCATATCCGCGCAGCCCCACGAGGGTCGGCCGGCCCGCGTACACGCTCGTGTAGCAGGCCGCCACCGGATAGGCGTGAATCGTGCGGATCGCGCCGGCCCAGTCCACCTCGACCCGATCGCCAAGCAACTCGCGGCCGACGTTCCGGTCGCTCAGCGCGAGTTCCACGGTGGCCTGGTACTGCTGTTCCACCGGATGCGTCCTGATGGGGTAACCGGCCTTGCGCTCGGCCTCCATGTCCGGGACTTCGAACAGGCTCATGCGTAAGCGAAGCACGCCCTCGAACTCCGACCAACGCCGCGCCAGTGCACGGACGCATTCCCTGAACGAGGATTCGTCCGCCCGCCGGCGCATGAACAGGGCGTAAGCCGGCGTGGCCGGCGGACCCTGGGGCGTGGCGTCGGCGGTCCGATCGACGTAGGTGTGGGCGTTCGAACCCACGGCGCGATAGGTCGTGCTCCTGTCAACGATGAGATCGATGTCGCCGAGCAAATGAGGCTTCACTTCGGGCGGCGGCGTGGCGTCGAATGCCGCCAGCCCGGCCTCGTCCAGGTAGCGGACGTCCGAATTCCACATGAGCCGCTCGCCGGGAGCGCATTCCAGTTCCACGCCCGCGACGGCGCCGAACAGCGCGGGATCGACCTCGTCGTACTGGTAGTGTCGATAGTCGTAGATTCCGGCGCGGCGTGAAATGGCGGGACTGTGGACGTCGCGCCAGTAGCGGCGCACCCAGGAAAGCGATAGGTCCGCCTTTTTCCAGCCGCAGGTGATGCGGGCAAGACCCGCCCGGTTTTCAATGTCGGTCAGGGTACTCATTCCTTGCGATGCTCCGGCCGTGTTTATAACATGTACCGTGCGATTCCCTGCAGTCAGACGGAACCTCCAGATATGACCATTCTCGTAGCCGGCGCGACCGGCAATGTCGGCCGCCCGACGGTGGCGGCCCTGCTTTCCTCGGGCGCGGCGGTGCGCGCACTGAGCCGCTCGGAAGACAAGTTCGGCGACCTTCCGGACGGTGCCGAGGGGGCCGTGGCGGACCTGGAATCGGGCAGCGGCCTGGATGCGGCTTTCGACGGAGTGGACCGGTTCTTTCTGATCACGGCCAATGGGGAAACGGAAACGCAGCGCGGCCTGAACGCGGTCAATGCCGCGAAGTCGGCGGGCGTGGCGAGGATTGTCTACCTGTCCGTGCACAACCCCGACCAGGAGCCCCCCATTCCCCACAGCCGCAGCAAACTGCCCATCGAGGCGGCGATCAGGGAAAGCGGCGCGGAGTACACGATCTTGCGCCCGAGCTATTTCAACCAGACCGACCTGTCCGTGGTGCGCGTCGTGAAGGACTTCGGCGTCTATCCGATGCCCATCGGGACGATCGGCCAGAACCGCGTGGACACCCGCGACATCGCCGACTGCGCCGTGCGCACACTGACCGAAGACGGCCACTCGGGCGCGGAATACGATCTGCACGGGCCGGACACGATCAGCGGCCCCGGCGCCGCGGCCGTCTACGCCAGGCACTTCGGGCGCGAGGTCTTCTACGGCGGCGACGACGTGGAGAAATGGGGCGAGTCGGTGAAGGCCTTCCTCGCGCCCTGGCTGTTGGACTCGCTGAAGAAGATGTTCCTGGCCCAGCAGGCGCATGGCCCGGCGGCCAGCGCAGCCGAGGTCGCCGCGTCGCGGGAGGCGGTCGGTCATCCCCTGCGCAGCTTCGACGCTTTCGTGGCCGAACTGGCCGACTGATCGGGGCCGCTAGCGCTGCTGGAGCCGCGCCCGGCCGGCCGGCCGGGGTGGATCGCAGAATGGGCTGCGCCCGTAGTCGAGGGCGTAGGCGTCGTGGACGTACAGCGCGCCGCAGTATTCGCACTCGGTGACCACAAGTTCGTGCGTCTCCCCAAGGGCGCGAAGCAGGGTAGCGGCGAGTTCCAGCGACATTTCTCCGCCGGGCATCATGCGGCGGTGCATTTCGTAGGCGTCGCACAGTCGGCGCCCTTGCGATAGCAGGCTCAGCGAACTCGGCACCATGCACCTGACCGGGCCGTCGGGCACTAGCAGTCCGGCGTGCATGAACAGGGAAACCAGAACGGTCGATTCGCAATGCCGGTGGCGGGTCTTGAAAAAGTGGGCCACGCGGCTGGGCGGCCGGCCGCGCTTGCGCCGGGGCAGCCTGTTCTTGCCGTGCTCGGCCACGTAGCTGACATAGGCCTTTCTTATGCGGTCGCTGGAAAGACCCGTGTACCGTCCGATTGTGCTCGTCCGGGCCTGCAGCCCGAGCATGCGGATGGCCAGATGGAACCGGTCCAGTTCGCCGTCATAACGGCTTTGCGTTACGCGCATGGGGCAGGCTTTCTACCGAATTCCAACTGAGATTGCAATCGAAAAATTGGACAATTAGGGCACTTTTTCGGGGTTGATCGCGATCGCGGTGTTTGTCTGAATAGTAAAGGAAAGAAAAACAACGACAATATGTCGAACCCGCAAGGAGTAACGAATGGCAGACGAATCAGAAGAACGAAAGCGACTGGAGGAAATCTTCGAAATCAACCGTCGCTTTGTCGATTTGATTGCTCAACTTGGCCGCGACGCAGCCGGAAGCAGGTATGGGCTTCCCGAAGAGTTGTGTAGCGAAATCAGGGCATTGACGGATTCGCAGCGCGATCTGGTGGCCAGCGTGCCCCTGCTGCTGGTGACCGTTACCCGAGGCGCCGTCGAGAAGGCGGAGACGGTGCGCGACAGCGGAGAGGGAGAGGATCGGGGCATGCCCGGGTACGTGGCCGCGGAACAGGTGTTCGGCGCGGCGCTGATGACCTGGCTCACCCAAGACGCCCAGCAGAAGCACACGCTGTCTTCGCTCTGGCTGGGCGCCGCGGGCCAGGAAGGAGAGCCCGTGCGCGATCTGAATTTCGGCGAAATTCAGGGACTGGCCCCCCACTCGGGAAGCATTCTGAAGGCCCGGTTTGCCGACCGGCCCAAGGTATGGAGCGAACTGCTGGAGGCTGCGCGATCCGATGATCCGCAGCGCCGGCATCTTGCCCGGCTGGCCGTACTTCCTCACTCCTATCCCGTCAGGAGCAACACCGGCCCCGGCGCCTGGCGCAAACGCCGGCGCTAGAGCCGCGGCGGCGGGCCGGCCGGCCCGGCGAAAAACGCCGGAGCGGCTATACTTCGGGCCTTCGGAGGGCCTGTAGCTCAGTGGTAAGAGCAGGTGGCTCATAACCACTTGGTCGCAGGTTCGAATCCTGCCAGGCCCATCAGGCGGCCCCTATGAGGGTTAAAGCATGATGGAATTCGTTGATCAAGCCGTCGAACTCCTGACGCACCTGTTTCTTCTTGCGGTCGGGACCACGCTGCTGGTGCTGTTCGTGCTGCTGATCGTGGACCTGGCGCAGACCGCCAACGCCGTTCGCCGCAACTACCCGGTCATCGGCCGTTTCCGCCGGGTTTTCGAGGTCCTGGGCGAGTTCATGCGTCAGTACATGTTCGCGATGGACCGGGAGGAAATGCCGTTCAACCGGGCCCAGCGCAACTGGGTCGGCCGGGCGTCCAGCGCCGGCTCCATGACCGTGCCCTTCGGCTCGACCCGCGAGACCCGCTGGCCGGGCACGGCCATCTTCGCCAACGCGCCCTTCGGCCTGCTGGAAGAGGAATGCCTCGACACGTCGGAACTGACCGTTGGCGCAAACGGGCCCAATCCCTACACCACCAACCGGATCTTTCATATTTCAGGCATGAGTTTCGGGGCCATTTCAAGGCCGGCGGTCACGGCGCTGGGCAAGGGCGCGGCTATGGCCGGATGCTGGATGAATACGGGCGAGGGCGGGCTTACTCCCTGGCACCTGGAATCCGGCAATGACGTTGTTTTTCAGTTCGGCACGGCCAAGAACGGGGTGCGTACGCCCGACGGCGCCCTGAGCGAAGAGCGTCTGAGCGAGGTCGGCTCGAACCCGCAGGTGAAGATGATCGAGATCAAGCTGAGCCAGGGCGCCAAGCCCGGCAAGGGCGGAATCCTGCCGGGAGCGAAGGTGACCGCGGAGATCGCCCGCATCCGCGGTATCCGTCCCGGCGAGGACGCCGTCAGCCCGAACCGCCATCGCGAGGTGAGCAACAACGGGGAACTGCTGGACCTGATCGGCCGGGTGCGCGAGGTCGGGGGCAAGCCGACCGGCTACAAGGCCGTGATCGGCAACCCGCAATGGCTGGACGATCTGTTCGAACTGATCAACCGGCGCGGGACGGACGCGGCGCCCGATTTCATCACCGTGGACTCCGGCGACGGCGGCACGGGCGCGGCCCCCATGCCGCTGATGGACAACGTGGGTATCGTGCTGAGAGAGAGCCTGATCATGCTGGTGGACGCGCTGGAACGGCATGGTCTTCGCGAACGCATACGGGTGGTGGCCAGCGGCAAGTTGATCACGCCCACGGAGGTCGCCTGGGCGCTGTGCGCCGGGGCGGACTTTGCGGTATCCGCCAGGGGCTTCATGTTCGCCCTGGGCTGCATACAGGCGATGCGCTGCAACAAGAACACCTGTCCCACCGGAATAACGACCCACAACCGGCGGCTGCAACGCGGTCTCGATCCGCCCACCAAGGCGGTGAGCGTGGCCAATTACCAGCGCCGGATCGAGGAGGAACTGAAGATCATCGCGCATTCATGCGGGGTCGCCGAGCCGCGGCTGCTGCGCCGCGAGCACTGCCGGATCGTTCAGCCGGACGGCCGCAGCCGGCCGTTGTCGGAGATTTACCCGAAGGCAGCGTAAGATATAGGAATGTCGGTATCGATACGCGCATGCTTCGTCTGCCTGATAGGCGCCATGCTTCTTGCGTCGGAGCCGGCGGCGGCCCAGAGTTCCCGCTCGCAGTCGGTGTTCGGGGCCGACCCGAACCTCACCGACGGGGCCCTGGCGTTGCGCCTGGGCGACTTCGAGGAGGGTATCCGGCTGACCCTGGAAGGACTGCGGGCGCCGGCGGGAGCGGCCCACAGCATTCGCACGCGGTCTTCCGCGCACAACAACCTTTGCGCGGGTTACGTCATGGGCGGCAAGTTCCGGGAGGCGCTGGAGCACTGCAACGAGGCGCTGCGGTTGAAGCCGAACAACTGGCATGCGTACTCCAATCGCGCCGTGCTGCATGTCCTGACCGGGAGCCTGAGCAAGGCGGCCGAGGACATAGAACAGGGCAAGCGCATCAACCCCGATGCGAAGCGGCTCAGGGAAGCGGAGGAATTCCTGAATGCGCGCAGATCGGCCCGCGACCAGGCCGTGAGACGGACTTGATGGCGCCTCCGCGGAAAACGGGAGTTTCCTGATAGCGCGATCGCCGGAGTCGCTCATGCTGACGAGAAAGGAGCTTATCCGTTACGGACTGGCCGCCGTCGCGCTGGCGCCATGGGCACGGGCGCTGGGCGGTACGGGAGGCTATTTTCTCCAGGCGGACTCCGACCCGGCGTCAACGGACTCCGGCGGCCCGCCTGACGCCGGCGAGATCGTGCTCGGCGTGTCGGCGGCGTTTTCCGGGCCTTCCCGGGGGCTGGGCACCGAACTCTACCGCGGCGCAAGCGCCTACTTCAGCCGGGTGAACGAGAACGGCGGCATAAACGGCCGCAGGATCGTGCTCAAGATGTACGACGACGGTTACCAGCCCGACCCCTGCGTGGAAAACACGATGAAGCTGATGCTGGAGGACGAGGTCTTCCTGCTGTTCGGCTACGTCGGTACGCCTACCGTCACGCGCGTATTGCCGCTGCTGAAGAAATTCCAGGACGAGAACATCTTCATGTTCTTTCCATTCACCGGCGCCCAGCCGCAGAGGCAGCCGCCGTACGGCGATTTCGCCTTCAACCTCAGGGCCTCCTACGCGCAGGAAACCGCGGGCCTGGTCAACAACTTCATCGGCATCGGCAAGCAGCGCGTCGCCGTCTTCTACCAGGCGGACGCATACGGGCGCAGCGGCTGGGCCGGCGTCAGGGCGGCCCTGGCCCCGCACGGTCTGCGCATCGCCGGCGAGGCCACCTACAGCCGCGGCGCGAACTTCACCGGAACCATGCGTCGCCAGGTGGAAATCCTCAAGGCCTCGTCTCCGGACGCGGTGATCTGCATCGGGGCCTACGCGGCCTGCGCTGCCTTTGCGCGCGACGCGGTCGACTTCGGACTCGAGGTCCCGATCGCCAACCTGTCTTTCGTGGGCAGCGAGAACATGCTGAAGCTGTTGACCGAGGGGCGCGAGGGCGACGAGGCCTACACCAGGCTGCTGGTCAACTCGCAGGTCGTTCCCAGCTACGAGGACCTGTCCCTGCCTGCCGTGCGCGAATACCGCGAACTGCTGGATCAATACGATCCGCAGGTTCCGCCCGAGCTGGTCAAGGAGGAATACGCGCCTTTCCCCTACAGCTTCGGCAGCCTGGAGGGCTTCCTCAACGCCAAGCTTCTGGGCGAAATCATTGGCCGGCTCGAAGGCGAGGCCGACCGCGGCAAGCTGGAGCAGGCGGTTTTCTCGGTGAAGGATTACGACCTGGGCGTGGGCGAGCGGGTTTCATTCGGACCGAACCGGCGGCAGGGACTGCAGACCGTCTATTACACGGTGGTCGAGGACGGCCGGTTCGTCCCCCTACAGGATTGGCAAGCGAAGTTTGCATGACATGAAAATTCAAAAACTGTTTCAACGGACCCGATTCGGCATCTTTGCCATTTTCGGCGGGATCGTGCTTTCCACTTCGGCGCTGTGCCTCTACACGGTGGACACGCAGCTATCGGCGGAGTACGAGATCAACAGCAAGAACATCGCCAAGACCGTGGCGGATTCCAGCGTGGATATCCTCCTGAACCGGGACATGGCGACCCTGCAGTCGCTGGTGGACCAGTTCGTCGAGATCCAGGGAATCCGCTACATCTATATCACCAGCGAGACCGGGGAATATCTCGCCCATACCTTCGTGCCGGGCATACCCGACGAAATTCTGCAAAGCGATCACCGCAACACCGAACCGGTCGAGCGGGAACTCCCGGGCCTGGGCAATTTCGTCGAGGTCGGCAGCCCGATTCTCGCGGGGGTCGCGGGAACCGTGCACGTGGGCATGGACCTGGACGTGGTCGCGCTGAAGATCACGAGGGCAATCGGCCAGCAGGTGTACCTGGTTTCCATCATCCTCGTGATCGGGGTGCTGGCTTCGATCTGGCTGGTCAACCTGGCGGCCAAGCCCCTGGGCGAGTTGCTCGCCTATGCGGTCGAGCTGGCGCGGGACAATGACGAGCAGTCGCTGTCGGAGCGGGAAGTGCTGGCCCGCGACGACGAAGTGGGCCACCTGGCCCGGCTGTTCCTCTACGTGGCCCGCAACGGACCCAGGCCCGAGACCCTGTAGGCCACGCCGCGGGGCAGGCGCCGGGAGGCGAAACGGGAAATGAGAACGATACGCTTGCCGCGGACCGTCATCGCGCTGCTCTGCACGACCTTGCAGGTGTGCCTGGGCACGGTGTACGCCTGGAGCTTTTTCCAGACCATCCTGGTAAGACAGTCCGGCTGGACTTTCACGCAGACGGCCTGGGCCTTCAGCATCACGATCTTTTCTCTCGGCGTGGCGGCGGCCTGGGCCGGCCAGGCGCTGCCGAGATACGGCCCCAGGCGCCTGGCGCTGATCGGCTCCAGCATGTTCGCCGGCGGCTACCTGATTGCGGGCTGGGCGCTGCACCTGGAGTCGATCCCGCTTTTCTACCTGGGCTACGGCGTCATCGGCGGGGCCGGCATCGGACTGGGCTACGTGACCCCCGTCGCCACCGTCGCAAAGTGGTTTCCGGACCGCAAGGGCCTGGTCACCGGAATCGTGGTCATGGGTTTCGGCGTGGGCGCCTTCCTGCTGAGCAAGGGACTGGCGCCGCTGCTGGTATTGCAGGCCGGGCACGAGCTGGAACTGGTGTTCGTGTGGCTGGGCGTGATATTCGCCTGCGTGCTGATTCCGTGCAGCCTGTTCCTGAGCGATCCTCCGGAATCCGAGCCGCCCGCCGTCGCGCGGCCGGCGCCCGCTCCGGCCGCCGGCCGCCGGCCGGAGTCGGTCTTGCCGTACCTGAAGTCGCGGTCGTTCGTCATTCTGTGGATCGTGTTCTTCTTCAACATCGCCGCCGGGATTTCCGTGATCAGCTTTCAGTCGGAACTGCTGCAGGAAGTCTGGGGGCTTTCGGATTCATCCCTGGAGCCGGCGGTTCTTGCGGAGTACGGCGCAACGCTCATAGCGGTGAGTTCCCTGTGCAACGGCGTCGGGCGCCTTTTCTGGGGCCTGCTGTCGGACCGGATCGGACGCGTTGCGGTGTTCCGCATCCTGCTGGCCAGCCAGATGGTGGTGTTCGGCATCCTGATGACCGAGACCAATCCCTGGATTTTCTCGGCGCTGGTGTGCTACGTGCTGCTTTGCTTCGGCGGCGGGTTCGCCACCATGCCTTCGTTCATTCTTGACGTGTTCGGCCCGAAGAAGATGTCGGCGATATACGGCACCATCCTGACCGCGTGGGCGGCCGCGGGCATCGCCGGCCCCGTTTACGTGGGCTACCTGAAGGACGTCTACCCCGACCGGGCGGTCCTGTACTGCTTCCTGATCGGCGTAATGATGCTGGGGGCCGGATACGTTTTTTCGTACCTGCTGAATGACAGCCGGATACGGCTGGGCCGTCCCACGCTGGAGGGCACTCTGCGCGAGTACGGGATTCCGCAAACCGCGTCCTAGCAGCCCGTCGGTGGTACCATATGGGGGCCGCGCGGGCGAATTTACGGGTAAGCGCATGAGCAACGAATATTTGCTGCCGGACGACTATTTCGCCGGCGAAGAAGAGTATCCCGAAGGTTTCCAGGAAGCGATAGACGCCGTCATCAACGGCGGCAACAAACTGCTGGAATCCAACGAGGAGCCGGACGCATGGGACGTGGCCTCGGGCCTGCTTGCCGGCGCGGTCCATTTCTGGCTGTTTTCTCGCCAGCCCTGCAGCGATCCCCTGTGCGAGTCCTGCGCGTCCGTATCGACCGCCGAGCAGCGGCTGGCCCGCCTCATGGAGGAGGTCAAGCAGCACTGCGAGGAGAGCGAGTACTTTCACACTCCCCTGGACCGCAACGCCGGCTCGGCCTGAGCCGGCGTCCGTCAGGCTACAGCGCACCGGATCGGCAATGGCGCGGATTCATGTAACCGACCGGGAAGGCGAGTCCCTTGTCGTCGAAGGACGTACCGGCGTGAGCGTCATGGAGACCCTGCGCGAGTTGGACAACGGGGTCGAGGCGCTGTGCGGCGGCATGTGCTCCTGCGCCACCTGCCACAGCTATGTCGATGCCTCCTGGCGGGACAGGTTGCCGCCCCGATCTCCGGAAGAGGAAGAGTTGTTGTCGGAGCTGGAGTACTTCAGCGACGATTCGCGGCTGACCTGCCAGCTTCTGTTCTCCGAGGAACTGGACGGCCTTACCCTCACCATCGCCCCCGAAGAGTAGGGGGCTTCGCCGGCTTGCGCCGCGTCAACGCGCAATATGCGGGCTGAGTTCTTTCCGCCGGAAATGCCGGACGGGGCCGAAGCCCTGCGCGGCGAGGTGCGCGCGTTCCTTGCCGACGCCCTGCGCGACGTGCCGCTTAGCGAGCGGGCCCTGTCCTGGGACGCCTGCAATCCGGATTTCAGCCGCCGCATGGGCGAGGCAGGCTTCATCGGACTGAGCTTTCCGGCGGAGTACGGCGGCGGCGGACGCTCCCAGCTGGAGCGGTTCGTGGTGCTGGAGGAGTGCCTGGCGGCCGGCGCGCCGACCGGCTTTCACTGGTTCGCCGACCGGCAGAGCGGCCCGCTGATCCTGCGCTACGGCAGCGAGGAACTCAAGCGGAGAATCATCCCTCGCATCTGCCGCGGGGAGCTGTGTTTCTGCATCGGCATGAGCGAGCCCGATTCGGGATCGGACCTGGCCTCGCTGCGCACCCGCGCGACGAGGACTTCCTCGGGCTGGCGGGTCAACGGAACGAAGATCTGGACCACCAACGCGCACCGCGCGCATTACATGATCGCGCTGTTTCGCACCGGCGAAGGCCAGGGCCGGCAGGAAGGGCTGTCGCAGTTCCTGGTGGACCTGCGCAATACGCCCGGCATACGGATCGCGCCGATCCGGGACATTGCCGGCCGCGATCACTTCAACGAGGTTCATTTCGAGGACGCCTTGCTGGCCGAGGATGCGCTGATCGGCGTCGAGAACGAGGGATGGGCGCAGGTGACCGAGGAACTGGCCCTGGAGCGCTCCGGCCCCGAGCGCTATCTCTCCTGCCAGGCGCTGTTCAACGAGCTGCTGCTGATACTTGGCGAGCGCGGAGCCGGCGGTCCGGCTGCCGTGGCGGTGGGCCGCATCGTGGCGCAACTGGGAGCCCTGCGCGCGATGTCCCTTTCGGTTGCGGCGATGCTGGAGAGTGGTGGGTCGCCGGCCCTGGAGGCGGCCATGGTCAAGGACATGGGCACCCGCTTCGAGCAGTCCCTGCCGCGGCTGGCCCAGGAGATCGTCGACCTGCCGCCGGACGGCGGGAAGGACGCGCTGCCCTATCAGCAGGCGTTGCATCTGATGACGCTGCTGGCGCCGTCGTTCTCGCTCCGCGGCGGCAGCGGCGAAATCCTGCGCGGCATCATCGCGCGCGGCCTGGGGCTTCGGTGATGCGCGCCGACCCGCTGCTGGTGGAAACGGTGGAGCGCATGTTCGCCGATACGCTGGCGCCGGACAACCTGGCGGAAGCGCATCGCGAAGGCGGCGCGCGGTTCATGGCCCGGGCGCGCGAGATGGGCCTGGATACGGTGCTGGTCGCGCAGGACCGGGGGGGCTATGGCGGAGGTTGGCCGGACGCATTCGTGATTGCCGAGGCCTGCGGGCGCTACGCCGCCCCCGGCGCATTGCCCGAGACCATGATCCTTCGCGGACTTGGCCACAGCGCGGAAGAGGCGGGCGACGGAATGGCGCCGTTGCCGATGCCGGCCGGTGCGCTGCTCCGCTCGGCGCAAATGGCGGGCGCCGCGCGGGGCCTGGTGGAGCGCACGGCCGCGTATTGTTCGGAGCGCAGGCAGTTCGGACGCCCGATCGGAAAGTTCCAGGCCGTGCAGCAGCAGATGGCGGCGCTCGCGGGCTATGCGGCGTGCATGCAGGCGGCGTCGCAGCAGGCGTTTGCGGCAGTACAGAAGCACGGCATGCCGGAGTCCGAGGAAAGCCCCGCGTGGCTGGCGATCGCCATCGCCAAGTGCTGCTGCTCGGAACTCGTGCACGCCGTCACGCGGATCGCGCATGGGGTGCACGGAGCGATCGGGTTTACCGAGGAGATGGGGCTGCAGTACTTCAGCCTTCCGCTATGGCGCTGGCGCGCCGAGTACGGCCGCGATACCGACTGGGCCGAAGCCATCGGCGGGCGCGCCATCGCCGCCGGTCCGAGCGCGACCTGGGCTGCTCTTACGCGCTAGACCGCCTGCGGACTTCCTCGCCCGTCGTTCGTCCCTCTCCTCGTGGGAGACGCCATCCCTGGCTCGATTCTCGCTATCCCTGCTTGTCTGTTCCAATAGGGCCACCCTCGGCGCCCTTGGGCGTCCGAGGGTGGCGGTGGCTGGACCGTTGTCCTGCGGACTTCCTAGAGTCGAG
>CAYMQG010000080.1:0-113740 GCA_964392625.1 uncultured Gammaproteobacteria bacterium
TAGTTCAGCAGCTCACGGAGCCGGTCGAGCCCGGCGCCCTCCGGCTGCGGTTCGATGCTGACAAGGTGAAGGAAACTGGCGCCTACTTCCCGGACGCCCGGTTCCCGGGCCCGTAAACGGCTCAGGAGTTGCTTGCGTCGGAACGGGGAGAGTGCGCCGGAACCTGGAAGCGCCAGCATCCCCTATGGCCTGCCAGTGTGCCTAATCGGAACCAGCCCCGCCAGGGGCATACACAGGCGCCGGAAACTGGGTCACGTTGCCCTCTTCGGCGGACGAAATCTTGCTCACACCGCGCTTCTCCACTTCGTCGATGCGCAAAACGCAATGCATGGGAATATAGGTTCGGCGCACTCCGGAGAATTCGGATTTGATCTTCTCCTCGCCCGGATCAACGACCAGCGACGTGCGCTTCCCGAACTCCAGTCCGTCCACTTCGACGAACCCGAACATGCCGCCCTGGGAAACCCCGCGGGCGTACATTTCGTAGACCTTGCCCTGGTTCAGGAAGCTGATGCGATAAAGGGGCTTGGCCGCCATGATCGGGGGCAATTATAACGGGTCGAACCCTGGCGACTGAAGATGGTAATTTGAGACGAATAATAATAATTCTCATTTATGTTAGACTCGCAACAAGCACTATCGCGTAACCAAATCACTTTGGCGAGAGAAATCGGTCTTGACGAATTGCCCAACGGCTGTGGCAGTGAAATCCGCGCCGTCCAGGGCGAAGGACGGGTCACCCGCGAGCTCCTGACGCTGGGCCTGGTTCCGGGAGTTCGCGTCCGGGTGCTTCGCCGAGGCATAGGCGGCGACCCCCTGGAAATCGTCGCCGGCGGCCATCCCGTCTGCCTGCGGCGGGATCAGTCCCGCATGATTCGCGTCGTGGCCGCCACTGACGAATCCTGAGTCCCGCCATGCCCCGCCTGATCGCGGTCCTGGGTTGCCCCAACACCGGCAAGAGCACCGTTTTCAACCGCCTTACCGGTCTCAGGCAACGGACCGGAAACTACCCCGGCGTAACCGTCGAAAAGATCACGGGTATCGCGCGCCTCGAAAAGCGCGACGTGGAACTGGTGGATCTGCCAGGCACCTACTCCCTGGCCGCGGACGGGTCGGAATCCGGAATCACGCTGGATGTCGTGCTTGGAATGGCCGAGGGAATCCCGCGGCCGGATGCACTGCTGCTGGTGGCCGACGCCACCAATCTGCGTAGGAGCCTGTATCTTTTTTCCCAGGCCCGGGAACTCGGGCTGCCGGTAGCGGTCGCGCTGAACATGCAGGACGTGGCCGAGCGCCAGGGGGAAGTGCTGGACTCCGTGGCGCTCGCGCGGCAGCTTTCTGCCCCGGTCGTACCGATAACGGCCAACCGGGGAAAGGGAATCCGGGGACTTCGTTCAGTCCTGGAGCGCCTGCTTGCCGGAACGCACGCCACGGCGGTTCCGGTCATGCCCGAGGTGCGGGAGGCGGCCGCGCAAATGCGGACAGAACTGCCTACGCCGGCACCTGAAGCTCCGTGCCTGGAACGCGCGATCATCGACACCGGGGGCGAGTTCGAACGGCGACTGATCCTGACGGGCGGCGACCAGTCCGGGCGCCTGCTCGAAACCACTCGGCGCCGGCTGTGCACGCAAATCGGCGAAGCAAGCCTGCAAAGCTGCGAAGCGCGCCGCCGCTACCGGGAAGTGGACCGGTGGCTGGCGCGAGCCGGAGGCATCGTATCCCCGGCCGGTCCGGCTCGAACCGGCTGGCTGGAGCGCCTGGTAAGCCATCCCGTGTCCGGGCCCATCGTGTTTCTTGCCGTCATGAGCGCGGTGTTTCAGACGGTGTTCGCCTGGGCCACGCCGCTGATGGACGCAATCAGCGCCTTCTTCGAAGCGGTGGGCGCCCTGGCCCTCGCGACGCTGCCGGCAGGCGCCCTCTCCAGCCTGCTGATCGACGGCTTGTGGTCCGGCGTGGGCGCGGTCGTCGTCTTCATCCCGCAGATCGTGTTTCTTTTTGCCCTGGTTCTGTTCCTCGAAGACTGCGGCTACATGGCGCGGGCTTCGTTTCTGATGGATCGGCTGCTCAGAATCTGCGGGCTTTCGGGACAATCGTTCATCCCGCTCCTCTCCGGTTTCGCCTGCGCGGTGCCTGCCATCATGGCCACGCGGGTGGTCGGAGATCGCCGGGCGCGGCTCGCGACCATCGTGGCGATTCCCCTGATGACCTGTTCGGCCCGCCTGCCCGTCTATGCTCTGCTCATATCCGGATTCGTGCCGCCCGCCTACTACCTGAACGGATGGATCAATCTCCACGGCCTGATTCTGCTGGGACTGTACCTGCTGGGAATCGCCGGCGGGGCCGTGAGCGCGCTACTTACGCGGCGCATTGCATTGCGTGGCGCGGGCGCTTCGTTTTTCATGGAAATGCCGCCGTTCCGGTGGCCGAACGCACGGGTTCTCGCACTCAAGCTGACGGCAAAGGTGCGGGTGTTTCTGACCCGGGCCGGAACCGTTATTGCCGCGGCCTGCGTAATGATCTGGGCGCTCGGATACTTCCCGCGTTCGGACCTGATTGCGAACGACTTCGCGGACCGGCGCGCGGAGGTTTCCGCGCTGGTGCAAGAGCCCGCTGACCTGCAATCCCGGCTTCGCCGACTCGACGCGGAAGAGCGCGCGGCCCAACTGGAATACAGCCTGCTGGGCCGCATAGGCAAGACCATCGAACCGGTATTCAGGCCGCTGGGATGGGACTGGCGGGTATCGGCCTCCGTGGTCGCGGGATTCCCGGCGCGCGAGGTCGTGATAGGCGTGATGGGAACCGTCTATGCGCTCGGCTCCGAGGCCCAGGACAGTGTCGGCCTGAGGGAGCGATTACGGGCGTCGCGATGGCCTGACGGGCGGCCCGTGTTTACCCTGGCCATGGCCCTGGGGCTATTGGTCTTCTATGCCTTTGCCCTGCAATGCGTTTCGACTGTCGCGGTCATAGGCAGGGAAACGAACAGCTGGCGATGGGCGGCGGGAGCCTGGATTTACATGTCCGGCTTTGCCTGGCTGGCCGGCATGCTCACCTACCGGCTGGCGGCGTGAGCGTGGGCCTGCAGGAAGCGTTGGCGCTGTTGATCGTGGCGCTGATCGCAGGCGCCTTCATATTCCGGAGGATACGCGCACGGCGGCGCAGAAAGCAGTCCGGCGAAGCCAGCGTATCGCCGGACGAGATCGGCCGCCGGCGTTAGCTAGCGCCGGGAGTGTAGCGAAGGATCAGCTTGATGCGGCGTCCCTTCGGATTGTGGGTCATGCCGTCGTAGGCGTGCTCCACGTTGGCGAAGGGCGGATCTTCGTCGGTGAGATTCAGGGCCGACAGCGTCAGGTTCAGGCCGTAGCGCGGCAGACGCCACTGGAAACTCAGGTCCAGGGTCGTGAACCCGTCCACGGTAAAGCCCTCGACCGGCACGCCGCCGTAGCCATCGTGCGCCCCGTCGTCCTTGTAGGACGAGACATGGTTCACGTACGCGGAAAGGCTGTAGTCATTCCAGTGGTAGGCGAGATATGCCTGGCCCTTCCAGTCGGGAATGGGAACCGCCAGCGGATTTCCGAAGTTCAGCTTACCCGCCGCCCCGACGAAGTCCTGGATCAGGAACTCGTCCAGGTACAAGGCGCGAATGTCGTAGTCCAGCGTATAGGTTCCGTTAAGGCCGGCATCCAGCACTCCGGCCCCGACATCGAAGGAGCCACGCGCCTCCCAGTCGATGCCGGAGGTCTTGACGCCGGGCCAGTTGACCAACGGAACTTCCACGCGCGTTATGGACCTGGAACCGCAGGCATGCGACAGCGTGTCCGCCCGACCGTCGGCGCAATAGATGTACTGCCTCACCTGATGGGCTGTGGAGGGGTCCGCGTACAGGTCGTCGATCGTGTCGTGCGGCAGGCTGCCGATGACGTCCTTGAAGTCGTAGTTCCAGTAATCCAGGGTCATCTCGATTTGGGAGTCCAGGAAGAGAATGAACCCCAGGTTCCAGGTAAACGCGCTCTCGGGCTCCAGCGACGGATCGCCGTAGATGTCCACCGGGATCCAGGCGCCGACCTGGCTGATGTAATTGGTTACGGTAAGGGGCACTTCCTGGAGAAGGTCGTCCACCGAGGGCGTACGGAAGGTGGTCTGGACCGACCCGCGCAGGGTCACGCTATCGTTCAGCTTCCAGCGTAGCGCGAGCTTCGGATCTACGCTGCTGGCCTCGTCGTACTTCTCGTAGTTCGCCGCAACCTGGATGTCCAGGCGGTCGCTGAAATTGATCGCCAGCTCGGCGAAGACGCGATGCACTGTCTGGTCTTCATCGTACGGGTTGTAGGCGTTGATGAAGGTGAAAGGTCCGAAATTACTGGTCAGGCAACTCCTGTCGCCCAGCGCCGCGCAGGGATTGATGCTCAGGTCCCCGTGCGGATTGGGGTCGCCCTGCGCGTTGAAACGCCGGAATTGGTAGCCGGCAGCGTACCCCAGCACGTCGCTCAGCCAGTCCCCGCTAACGGTCGCGTCGGCAACCAGCATGGTGGTTTCGCTATTCAGATCGGAGACGCTGTTCATCCATGCGAACAGTTCCTGCGAGTTTGCCTGAGCGGGATCGTAGTGCGGATTGGGCGTATCGTAGAACGGCGCCCCGGGCAAGGAGGAAAACTGGCTCGCGCTGCTGAACGGGTTGTAGTACTGGCAGCCGCCCGTGCCGGGCGCCTTCCGTGTATTTTCCAGCCGCATTCCGGGCCCCAACGTTGCGTCGGGCACCACGCCTACACCGCAGTCCGGACCGCCGTAGCCGCGAAACGCCAGGAACAGCCGCTCGGTGAGAATGGCGGGTATCGAGACGTTGCCCTTGCTGCCGGACCAGGATAGCCCGAGGTCGTAGAAGGTTTCGCGGCCGCCGGGGCCATCGAACGATCCCTCCAGGCTTCCGGCCAGGCGCCAGGTGCTCGTATCGCGCCGGTCCGTGCGGGCCGGATCGCCGTTGCCGAACGGACGGCCCCGCCAGTACCAGTTCTCGCTGCCCATGCACTCGGCGCGAAAGTCGCGGCTGAATTCCTCGTTGGCGCAGAAGGCCACCCGGTTGGGATGGTCCGGAGCGATCTCCATTACGCCGCGGTGCAGCAGGGGGAACGGGGGATGGGAAGGCTGGGTCTGCCACTTCGGCATCGCCGCGTCCGACCAAAGCGCTTCGAGGTGGTAGTCGGCATTCGTTCCCAGCGGACCGTTCAGTTCGGCAAAAGCCCGCGTGAACGTCATTTCCTCGATCAGGTTGTCGAACGGCTGGTAATTGAAAATGCAGTAATAGGGATCGACCGCGGGGTTTTCCGGGTAACCGTTCAATTCGTTGCACATGGGATCGGTCCTGCCGCTCCACTGAACGTCCTTGAGCGTGTCGATGACCAGTTCCCTGGGGGTGGTCGCGGTGTCGATTCCTTCGGGGAACCAGAAGTAACCGGGGTTGCCGACGCTGGACCAGCCTGCCCGCCAGGGATCGACCAGGGGCCGCAGCGCCCAGTCGCGGTCCTCCGCTTCCAGCTCGCCCCGCCGCTCGTGCTCGACCGAAATGACCAGGTTCGACTTGCTTACGGCCGCGCCCCAGATCACTCCCGCTATCTGGTCGCTGGCGCTCTCGTAGCTGTCGTGGGAGGCGATCACTTCCAGTCCCTCGAAGTCGCCGCGGGTAACGAAATTGGCGATGCCGCCCACGGCGTCCGAGCCGTAGATGGCGCTGGCGCCCTCCTTCAGCACCTCAATACGTCCGATGGCGATGGGCGGGAGAACGCCCAGGTCCACGAAACGCCCGCCGATCAGCCGCGCGGGAAGATAGGTCTGCCGGCTCCCGTTGAACAGCACCAGCGACCGCGATGCGCCCAGGCCCCGCAGGTTGACGTTGGAAACGCTTTCCAGGACCGCTGCCGGCAGACTGGTGTTGTACCAGCCCGAGCGCTCCCCCACGACGCCGTTGCTGGCGCCCAGGTGCTTGAACAGGTCCACCATCAGCGGAGCGCCCTGCTGCTCCAGGGCTTCGCGATCAACCACGCTTACCGCGTGCGGCGCGTCGATGGGTGTGCCGCGGATCGCGGTGCCGACCACGACGATCTCCTCGATCGCTGCGGACGCTTCACCTGTTTCCTGAGCGACGGCCGGCAGTTGTGCGGCCAGGGAATGCAATACGGCTGTCGCGGCAAGTCCCGCTGTTCGTTTCCGCCAATTCATGTTCCCCCACAGTCCCGGACAGTGCCGAGTTTCGTTCAAAGTCTAATGCACGTATGATGAGCGCTGCCGGCAGATGAGCCGCGAAATGCTGTTCCTTTTCCCGCAAGTCTGAACGCAGGTCACCCTATGAATCGAATACCGGCGCCATTGGCGCAAGTCCTGTGCCTGTGCGGCATGCTCCTCTTCTGGGGCTGCGAGTCGCCGCGCGAGGCGCCGGAAGAAGCGCAAACACTGGAAACTGCTCCGCGGAGCGAGGAGAATGTTGCAATGACCGACCCGGGACAGGCCTTTCTGGGGCGCAACGGCGCCCGCGAAGAAGTAATCACGACCGACTCCGGTCTCCAGTACGAAGTACTCGTTTCCGGTGACGGGGCGAGCCCGGCCCCGACCGACCTGGTAACGGTGCATTACACCGGCACGCTGATTGACGGGACCGTCTTCGACAGTTCCGTGCAGCGCGGGCAACCGGCGGAATTCCCGGCCAACGGCCTGATCGCGGGCTGGGTGGAAGCCCTGCAAATCATGCGGGTCGGCGACAAGTGGATGCTTTACATCCCGCCGGAGCTTGCTTACGGCGACCGCGGGGCCGGACCGCTCATCGGCCCCGGCGCGACCCTGATCTTCGAAATCGAACTCCTGGGGGTTCGTTCGGCGGATTAGAACTCCGCGCGGGCGGCGGCTCCGGCGTCAGGCTGCCGACTCGGACCAGCGCACCCAGCCGGTTCCCTGGTGACCGAAATCAAAGGTTTCGGGGTGCAGGAGTTCCGCCAGGATTTCCGCCGACTCGACCAGGCGCGGCCCCGGACGATTGAAATACTGGTTCCCGTCGGTTACGAACACCCGATCGTTACGCACCGCCGAGAGCCGGGACCATCCGGGACAGCCGGCGAGCGCCGGCATCTCCACCAGCGATTGCGCGATATCGAAACCGCAGGGCATTACGGCTATGACGTCGGGATCGCTGGAAGCCAGTTCGTCGAAGTCGAAATAACCGGAGTGCCGGCCGGCCTCGCCCATCGTGATCCGGCCGCCCGCGATTTCCACCAGGGAAGGCACCCAGTTGGCGGCGAACATGAGCGGGTCGATCCACTCGATGCAGGCAATTCTCGGCTTCTCCGCAAGCCGTTTTGCCCGCCTGCCGAGGTCGCCAAGCCTCGCCGTCAGGCTGTCCACGAGTTCCTCGCCGCTACCGGCGTCTTCAAGCGCCCCGGCCACGCGGCGGATATCCTTCCACACGTCATACAGGTCCATCGGCTCCAGCGACACGACCTCCGGCCTGGAAGACACCAGTTCGCCCACGGCCTGCTGCACGTCAGCCAGGCTGACGGCGCAGACCTCGCACTGCGACTGCGTGATGATCAGGTCCGGCGCCAGGCGATCCAGTAGCTCCGCGTCCACGCGGTAGACCGAAAGCGCCTGGTCCACCATCGCCCTTACCTGCGCGTCGATACGCCGGCTGGATGCCTGGGCGTCTATCTTGGATGCGGAGCAGACCGGAATGCCGGTGATGGACGGCGGAAAATCGCATTCATGAGAGCGGCCGACCAGCTGCTTCTCGAAACCAAGCGCGGCCACGATCTCCGTGGCGCTGGCGATAAGCGAAACGATCCGCTGTTCGCCCATCGGGTCTCTTGCTTATGCGGTACGGACAGCCGCTACCGGTGCGGGACTGCGCAAGGCCAGCCGGCTGAATAGCAGCGGCAGGAAAACCCCCATGCTGATCACGGTGTTGCGGAAGAACGGAATCGCCATCACGTAGCACTCCACCAGTCCTGCCCAGGTTTTCGGATAGGTCGCGCCCAGCGCCCAGGTGCCGAAATTCGAGACGACGAAGAAAAGGACGGCCGAACCCAATCCGGCCACGGCGATCCTCCCCCAGGAACGCTGCGAGCGGGCGATTAATCCGCAGCTGACGACCAGGGCCACGGAAAGATAGGTAACCGGCTGATCGGCGTAAAAGGCCCAGTCGGCCCGGCCCGAAATCGCCCATATGCCCAGGTCGCCCGCCAGGTAGATCGCGATGGGCGCCAGGTAGGCGACGGTGCGCTTCGCGAAACAGGCGGCGCCGAATATGCAAAGCGGCAGTATGGGCGAGAAATTCCAGGGGTAAACGGTGTTTTCCGGATCGATGGGAACACCGAGCGTATTCAGCAGATACGGCATCAGCCGAAAGCCCACCGCTATAACCACGAGCAAGGCCAACGTGACAGGTCGAGGTCGCAACATCAAACTCTTCTCCCAGGACGCGCCTGTTCGCGCAATTCTATACAAAGCCCGGAACCGGGTGCATCGGATCAGGCCGAATAGGCGTAGTACTCGATCCCCTCGTCCTGAAAGTCCTGCCCGGTCCTTGTTCCGATGCTCTCCACGCGGAAACCCGGCGGTTTCGGCAGATCATCCACCGCAAGGCCGGCGTGCAGCGCCTCGTATTGACCACGGCTGAGGTCGTAGGCCGGCTCCAGGGCCCTGTTGAAGTGAATACGCCCCGCCGCTTCCCTCCAGCCGTCGCAAACGCGCATGGGCAGCGCCTCGGCGGCATCCCCGCTGCCGTAACCGATCAGCAGGATTTCATCCCCCGCCCAGTTCTCCCCGGCCTGGGCGGCTTCCTCAAATCCGGCCGCCAGCCAGGCGAACAGCGCGCCCGAGTAAATATTTCCCAACTGCATCATGCTGTCGTCGCCCCAGCGCAGCGGATGCAGCACCAGTTCCTCGAATTCGGGCATCGCGCGCAGCCCTTTCATGAGTTCGCTGGTCCTGGGAAACGGGTTCCAGGTGCCGGGTCCGTCCGCATCGTGTTCCGGCAATTCATGCCGCCCGCGCATTTCACCGAGGGCTTCGTCGAGCGCGATTCCCGTTTCGGGGCAAAGCCGCTGCAGCAGCCGGGAACCGTCGCCATGACTGAGCGCCTCCGCGCACAAGCGCACCAGCGCAAATGCGCTTTGCGGCATGCGCCGGTAGGGACGGTGAAAGAATACGGCCCGCAGCTCCTGCAGCCACTCCGCCGGCGACACCCCACGGCGCTGGTACAGGTGCGACAGCGCGTTGCGGACCTGGTCCAGATAGCAGTAGGTCGAAAAGCGGCCGTTGAATACCGGATAGTGAAGGTTGGAGCGCGGCCGCCGGTCCGCATCCATCAGAGGCTTGCGGAAATCGGAGATCCGATAGTCCGAAGCGCGTCCCGCGTGCCCCAGTTCCAGGCTGGCAAGTGCCGGGTTGCGCTCGACCAGCAGCGCGACGGCGCCGGCGCCCTGGGTAGGCTCGCCGGAACTGCCGCGGGCGTAGAGGGCCAGATCGGAACAGATGACGATCGCCGCGGAATCCTCGAGCAAACAGTGGCGCACGGCGTTCTTTAGTGCGTAGACGCCGCCCAGGCAGGCGTGTTTTATTTCCGGAACTTCACAATGCTGCGAAAGACGCGGCAATCCATGGTCGTCCAGCGCCTGGTCGAGCATGCCCTTGATGATGATGGACCCTGCGGAGTTGTCGTTGCTCGATTCGGTCCCCAGCGCCAGCAGCCCGATCCGGGCCGGGTCCACGTCATTCTGGCGAAGCAGCTTCAGCGCCGCATTCGCGGCCATGGTGTAGACGCTCTGGGCGGGACCGGGAACCCGGAAGGCATGACCGACCACGGCGGAAATCTTGTCCCAGGAGGCGCCGGTCCACCCGCACCAGTCCTCAAGGCTGACCCGGTACGGCGGCAGGTCCATCGCCATGCCACTGATACCGGCGGTGATACCTGCGTCTTGCGGCGCCCTGCCGGGCGGAGGGGTTCCCTGAAGTGCCATGAAGTGCTTTTACCCTTTTATCGAGCGCGCGCAGGGCGAAATGTGCTCATGACAAACCCCCGCAGCGCAAACGATTATAAGCGAGGCGCCTCCCCGGATGATTGTCCGGGGCGGTCCTGGTGGGCGGCGGTCCAGGCATCCATGCCACCCTCGAGATTCATCACTTTTTTGTATCCAAGACTGTTCCAGAAATTGGCGGCTTGAAGGCTGCGCATTCCGGACTGGCACACAAAAACAATTTCGTCATTCGGATCGTAGTCTGCGACAACATCGGACAGTGCCGTCAGGGGAACATTCCTGGCCCCGGCAATCTGACCCTGCATGAACTCCACCGGTTCGCGCACATCAATCAGAACGGGTTGCATGCCCAATTTCAAAAGCTCGCCAAGTTGTTCCGGCGTGATCAATGAAGTCATGAAATACCTTTCAAAAACAGTTTCTTACGATTGTGGTTTATTCAGTTCCCCGAAAGATTGGCGATACTTTTTCAAAATCCACGGCACGGCAAGAAACAGGGGAATGCCAAAAATTACAGGCAAGGATGCCATCGAGTAACGCAGATTGTCGTATCCAAACACGTGATCGTTCATAAGCCCGATACATAGCGGGCCAAGGCCCTGCCCAAGCAAGGCGGTGGCCATGTAATAGATTGCGACGGACTGACCGCGGATATTGGATGGAATGATATTCAGGAGCGCGGTTACGCCCGTTGCGGTCGACAGGGCGACAGCGGCAAGCATCACGCCAAGGAAAATGAGCGCCAGGCCTGCAGACGGCATCAGGGGCCAAATGACCGCTGCAACCGTCATTACGGGCACTCCATACAACCCCACCAGCAAAGGCGCCGCAGTGTGGCCGTTTCGCAACAACCTGTCGGACATCCAGCCGCCAAGGTTTACGGCAAGCGGCCCCAGCACAATGAACAATATGCCGATGGCCTGCCCATATTGAACCGGGGACCAGCCCCATGTTCTGGCGAATGCGGCGGCCCCCCAACTGGAGCTGAAGCCGATCAGAATCACGTACCCAAAAACCCAGACCACTCCAAAAAGACTGGCCGGACGGCCGCGGACATAGCTGAAGACGGCACGGTATCCAATACCCTGCGCATTGGAGGTGACGGTGTCCACCGTGCGTACCGGCTCTCTCAGGAACAAAACCAATGGCACCAGCAATAGACCCGGCAAGCCCACAACCAGCAGGCTTACCCTCCAGGGCGCCAGATCACCCAAGCCCGGAACGGAAACGTAATCCGATTGCGTGGCCCAGGCGATGACCGCGGCCCCCGTCAGGGCGGCAATGCCTGCTCCAAGAGAAATTGCCATCGAATAAAAGGCAATGGGTTTTCCGCGTTTTTCTTTCGGGAAACAATCGGCCATCAGGGACATGGCGCATGGGCTGAGGGAGGCTTCACCCACTCCAACCGACATGCGCGCAATAAACAGCCCCAGGAAGGACCGCGCCAGACCGGACACTGCGGTAGCCGCAGACCATATTGCCAGACCGGCAGCCACGATGAACGTTCTGCGTTTGCGGTCCGCCAGCCAGCCAAAGGGCAAACCCATCAGGACATAAAAGATGGCAAATGCCGGCCCCAGCAACAAGCCTATTTGCGTATCCGTGAGACCAAGATCAGCCTGTATGGGCTGAATGAGCAAGCCAAGAATGAATCTGTCGATGAACGAGAAAATATAGACAATGGTCAGCAGTACGACCATGTACCAGCTATAAGCTGGCGCGGGCCACCGGAGAGCGGGCTCGGCATGGCCCGTTGACAAATTCATTCCTCTGTTGCGGCAATACCGCGCTGAATGAGGTTGATTGCAATCCCCTCCGGTCCCCGGAAGATGAACTCCCTGTTTTGAGTCACCATATTCGGCCGGTTAAAGATCACCATTGGCGGTGTCAGCGCCGTATATCCAAGTTCAATGACTCTTGCATAGACGGCATCAATGTCGTTTGTTTCCATAACAATGGCAACGTCACCCGTAACCAGTTTTGAAGCCGCGCCATCGGAGGTTGCCGATTTTGCAGCGCTGATCTGCATCAAGGCCACATTGGCTATTTCCAGATCGCCCGATTGCAAAATGACGATGCGCGCGGTCGTGTCCCCATATCCCAAAAGGCTACTGACCGCTTCGCCGCTCAGGGGCAGGTCCAGCCTGACGGAGAGTCCCAGCACATCGCGGAACAGTGACAAGGCGCTGTCCATGTCCTGCACGACAACGGTTGTTCTCAGAACGGGGGATGTTTCCGTTACCGTTGGAGCCGACGAGTCATTCTGATCGGACGCCGTCGCCGGAGCCAGTGGCAGCGCGGCAAAAATCCCCAGTGCGCACAATAGACACTTAAGCGTATGCATTGTCTGACCTCTTTTCTTGACCGCAAGCGATACCATCGAGCAAACTCATCGTTGACCCCGAATTGGGCAACAGACGTGGAGAAAACACCGTGACCGGGACATCTCAGATTCGTGGCTTGTACGAGAGTTGCATGGGCGTGCCCGACCTTACGGAGGGCACACGGTTCTGGGGGCAGTTCGGATACAAGGTTACCCGGCAAGGTTCACTGTCCGCCCGGGAAGCCAAAAATCTTTACGGTGTCGATTCAGCGCTGACTTCGGTCCAGATGCAGCATCTGGACACGGACCACAGCTTCCTGCGTCTCATGCAGTGGGACAAACCGGTCAATGCCGGTATCGGGATGACAAAGCACTTGCGTCAGGATGGTGGGCGGTGGGGCGTCGTCCTGACACGAAGTATTCTGAACATTCTCAACCATGTGGAGGACGCGATCGCTCTGGGGCAACCCTGGAACTACATAATTCCGCACTGGTTACAAGTGTATGCGATGGACAAGGGTCAGCCCTTTTTCTCCAACCCCATTGGTATTCGTGAAGGCATTGTCACGCATCCCTTTCATCGATTGGCGCTGTTTGAGCGCTACAACTACGAGAAGCCGACTTACGGCCTGATTGATGGTGACAGCTTCCTGAAAACCAGTCAGTTCACCCATCACGGCATCATGATCCGGTCGGACGACCCTTCAAATCTCGCTTTCTATGATCAGTGCCTCGGCTTGCTGAAGCAGAAAGAACACAGCCTTGGAGGCAAGCCGACCTGTGCTCCCGGCAACAAGGCGACTTTTGCCCTGAGTGACGACGAGGTTTATCACATTCACGACTTTGATGACCCGCGCTCGTCATTCGATATTTCAGGCCATTTGTCCGGGCGCCTGAAGATCGTGCGCATGGCCGAAAGCGCGGAAATGCCCGACGTTTATGACAAGAGCCGTCCGGGTTCGCTCGGCATGTCGCTCTTCACTTATCAGGTTCGGGACATTGACGATTACCGGGCCCGCGTTATTGACGGCGGCGCCACTGACGTAACTGACGTATGCGGAAACGAATACGGCGCCCCAAGCATTTCGTTCGTTGCTCCGGACGGAAACTCCTGGAACCTGGTCGGAAATCTGTGATCAGATAAATTGCGGCGGAGGGAGTGGGATTCGAACCCACGTGGGGCGGATCGCCCCCATCTGATTTCGAATCAGCGCCGTTAGGCCTCTCCGGCATCCCTCCGGGGGCGGATTATATTGCGCCGCCCCTTGATTCGCTGCCGCGTCCCTCTAATCCAGGCGCTTGGTGAATCGCAGCACCGGAATCGCGATCGACACCAGGAACAGGCCCGAGATGGCGTACATCTGTGGCGCCATGTCCGCCAGGGTCGCGCCGCGGAGGATGATGCCCCGTACCAATTCCACGAAGTGCGTGATGGGGAACAGCAGCCCCACCCACTGGGCCACCCTGGGCATACCGTCGAACGGGAACATGAAGCCGGACAGCAGCAGCATCGGCAGCATGAAGAAGATCGCTCCCTGGATTGCCTGGAACTGCGATTTGGCGAACGTGGATATGGACAGGCCGATGCCCAGCGTGGCCGCCACGAACACAAGGCTGGCCAGGTAGAGATCAAGCAAGGACCCCACGGTCGGTACGCGGAACAGCCAGGTTCCGGCGAAATAGACGATCGACACCTGGATCAACCCGATCAGGATGTAGGGGGCGATCTTCCCCAGCATCAGCTCGTAGTTGCGCACCGGCGTGGTGATCAGGAACTCCAGGTTGCCGCGCTCGCGCTCGCGCACGACTGCGACCGCCGTAAACACGATCATCGTGAAGTTGAGAATCAGGCCGACCAGGGCGGGCACGATCTGCACGGCCGACCGTCGTTCGGGGTTGAAGTAGAAGCGAAGGGCCAGGGGCATGTCCGGCTGTCCGGTTTGGGCGCGCGGCGACGGAAGAAACTGCACCAGCCGCTCTATCGCGCTGATGATGGTCGGATCGCCGGCATCGACCATCAGTTGCGCGAGCGGCCGGTCGCCGTCGCTCAGGCGGCGCTCGAAATCCGCCGGGATGTAGAGCACGGTGCGCAGGTCGCCGCGGCGCATCTGGTCCAGCAATTCGGTCACGTCGCCTGATCGGCTGACGAAATCCAGCACCTGGCTTGCTTCCAGGGCGCCCGCGAGCTGCCGCGACATCGAAGTGTCCGCGTGGTCCACAAGCCCGGCGTGCATGTGACGGACGTCGGTATTGATCGCGTAGCCGAACAGGACGATCTGGATGAGCGGCAGTCCCACGATCATTCCCAGCGTCAGGCGCTCGCGAAACAACTGGCGCATTTCCTTGTCGACGATGGCCGAGGTCCGCCGGAACCAGAACCGCACCAGGGCCAGCAATGGCGGTATCCAGGAAAGGCTGAACACGAAGGCCCGCCAAAGGCCCACCACGATGAATGTGAACGCCCGCCAGAGGTTCACCCGGATGGCCTTTGAAAGTTCGTGGCGGCGACGAATACGTCTTCCAGCGTGGCGCCCGTTCGCCGCACCGCGCCCTGCAGCGACGCTTTCCTGAGCAGGGCGTCGATACGTTCCACCGGGGACTCCGTATCCGGATCAAGCATGACGCGCAAACGATTGCCGAGCTGGGTCACGGCCAGGACCCAGTCGTGCGGCTCGAGCAATGCACGGGTGCGCCTGGGCATTTGGGTTGCGACTTCGACCGTGACCGCCTCGAGCCGGTCCATCAGTTCCTGCGGAGGGCCTTCCCGCACCATCGCGCCCCGGTCGAGAAAAGTGAGGCGGTGACATCGTTCCGCTTCGTCCATGAAGTGGGTGGAGACCAGGATCGTCGTGCCCTGGTCGGCCAGTTCGAACAGGCGGTCCCAGAAATCCCGCCGACTCTGCGGGTCCACCGCGCTGGTGGGTTCGTCCAGCAACAGCAACCGGGGTTCGTGCAGCGTGACGGCGGCCAGGGCCAGCCTCTGTTTCTGGCCGCCGCTCAGCGTTCCGGCCAGGCGTGAATGCAGGTCGTGCAGTTCATACAGGGCGCTGTTGACCTCGATCCGCTCCCGCATGCGCCGCAATCCCAGGTCGAATACGCGGGCGACGAAGCGCAGGTTCTCAAGTACGGTCAGGTCCTCGTACAGCGAGAACTTCTGGGTCATGTAGCCCATCTGCAGGCGCAGTTTCTCGGCTTCCTCGGGGACGCGGCAGCCGAGAACGGTGGCCTCTCCCGCGGACGGCACCAGCAATCCGCACAAAAGCCGCATCGTGGTGGACTTGCCGGAGCCGTTGGGGCCCAGGAAACCGAAAATCCGCCCGCGCGGTACGTCGAGATCGAGATTGCTTACCGCGGTTACGGGGCCGAAGCGGCGCGTCAGGCCGCGACAGGAAATGGCAAAGTCGTTTTCGTTCACCTGAGCGACGGAAAGTCGACTTCCACCGGCTGCCCCACCGGCAGATCGCCATAAGCGTCTTCCGTGATCGATACCTTCGCCAGGTAGGCAAGCCGGCTGCGGTCGCGCTGGGTCAGCGAGAAGTACGGCGTAAAAGCCGCTTCCGAGGATACGAAGGCCACCGTGCCTTCGATTTCGTTTGCAAGGCCGTCCACCCTTATCCGCGCGGCCAGTCCCGGCTGCACCCGCGCCCGCAACGGCTCGGGCACGTAGATCCGCGCATGCAGGGTGTCTCCGGCCAGCATGACGGCCAGCGTCGCACCCGGTGGAGGCCGTTCTCCCAGCTCGTACGGCAGCGCCTCGATCCGGCCGTTTCTGGGCGCCACGACTTCCAGGCGTTCGGCGCTGATCCGCATGCGCTCCAGCCGGGCCTGCGCTTCGTCTACGGCGGCCTCGGCCTGTCCCAGCTCTTCCACCGTGGCCCCGTCCAGCAGGTCTTCCAGAACGGCGCCCAGCGCCTCCACGTCGGTCCGGGCGATTTCCACGGCCCGCAACGCGCGATCCACGTCGGTCTGGCTGGCAATGTTCTGTTCCGCCAGGTCCCGGACGCGCAGGTGTTCGCGGGTGCTGACGTCGAGAATCTCCCTGGCGCCGTCAAGGCGCGCGCGGGCGGCGCGAATCGCCTCCTCCCGCGGGCCGCGAACGAGTTCCGCCAGGCGCTGGCTTGTCCGGGTAACGGCCGCCTCCGCCGCCTTGAGGTCCTGATCGACCCGGGCGCCGTCCTGTCGCATCAACAGCTGCCCGGCCTGCACCCTCTCCCCTTCCGTTACGTTCAGTTCCACGATGGTTTCGTGGAACTCCGCCACCAGCTCCATGCGCTCGCGCTCCAGCGTGCCGACCAGGGGAAGCGGCGATGAGTCACCCGCGCAGCCCGCGGCGAGCAGCGTGTACGCGATCACCCCGGCGGACGCTGCCTTTTGCAGCGCAGTGTGGGGCGTTTCAGAACTCACTCTTGTTACCGATGGTTTTCGAAACCAATGATAACGAAAGCTCTCCTAGCGGCGGGACCGGAAGAAGGAGCGCATCAGTTCGGCCGACTGCTGCTCCAGCAGCCCCGCTTGCACTTCGCATCGATGATTGAGGGCCGCATTGTCCAGCACGTTGAAAACGCTGCCGCCGGCGCCCGACCTGGGATCGCGCGCCGAAAAAACCACGCGGGAAATGCGCGCCAGAACAATAGCGCCCGCGCACATCGCGCAGGGTTCCAGCGTGACGAACAGTTCGGCGCCCGGGAGGCGGTAGTTGCCGGCCGTCCCGCAGGCTGTGCGAATAGCTTCCATCTCCGCGTGGGCGGTGGGGTCCGCGCCGCCGATCATTCGGTTCCTTCCCTGGCCCGCGATGCGCCCGTCATGGACCAGCACGGCGCCCACCGGCACCTCTCCTTCTTCGCCCGCCTGCTCCGCCAGCTCCAGCGCGCGCCGCATGTAACGCTCGTCGTCGCCCGCAAGCGGTGGCCCCGCGTTCATTCCCACTCGATAGTCGCCGGCGGTTTGGAGGATATGTCGTAGGTCACGCGGGAAATGCCGGACACCTCGTTGACGATGCGGCCTGCAACCCGTTCAAGCAATTCCATCGGGAGCCAGCTCGGACTTGCAGTCATGAAATCGGTCGTGTTCACGCAACGCAGGGCTATGACCGGCTCGTAGCGGCGGCCATCGCCTTTCACGGCAACGCTGCGCGAAGGAATCAACACGGCGAAGGCCTGGGCCACGCGGTCGTACCAGCCGGCGCCGCGCAGCTCCGAAATGAAGATATCGTCGGCGCGCCGCAATTGCTCGACCGCGCCCGCCTGCACCTCGCCCAGGACCCGCACCGCCAGGCCGGGCCCGGGGAAGGGATGCCGCCCGACCAGTTCAGTGGGCAGTCCCAGTTCCAGCCCGACCTTCCGGACTTCGTCCTTGAACAGCAGGCGCAGCGGTTCAAGCAGCTTGAGCTTCATTCTTTCCGGAAGTCCGCCCACGTTGTGATGCGACTTGATCAGGTGCGCCTTGCCGGTCTGGGCGGCGGCGGACTCGATGACGTCCGGATAAATGGTTCCCTGCGCCAGCCACTCGACGCCCGGGACCCTGTCCGCCTCCTCCTCGAAGACCTCGATAAAGCAACGCCCGATTGCCTTGCGCTTGTCTTCGGGATCGACCAGGCCTTCGAGCGCGGCGAACATGCGCTTGCGCGCATCCACGACCGTGACCCGCACGCCCAGACGGCCCAGGGTGTCGACCACCTGTCCGGCCTCGTTCAACCGCAACAGGCCGTGATCCACCAGAACGCAATGCAGACGCTCGCCCACGGCCTTTTGCAGCAGCGCCGACAGCACGGAAGAGTCAACGCCCCCCGACAGGCCCAGCAGGACCTTGCCTTCGGGCGCGGTCCGGCGAATCTCCTCAATGGCGCTCTGCGCGATGGTGGCCGGCGCCCAGTCGCTGTCCAGGCCGCAGATCTCGTGCACGAAGCGCCCGATCATCTGCTGGCCTTGCCGCGTATGCGTAACTTCGGGATGGAACTGCACGCCGAACATGCGGCGTTCCCGGTCGGCGATCGCCGCCAGCGGCGCATTGTCGCTCTCGCCGATGCCCTCGAACCCCCGCGGCAGCCCGTTCACGTGGTCGCCGTGGCTCATCCACACTTCCAGCGGTTCTTCGGACAGGCCGGACAGCAGGTCGTTGTCGGCCGTCACGCGCACTTCCGCGGGACCGAATTCGGATCGGTCGGCCAGTTCCACGCTGCCGCCGAGTTGGTGGGCGATGGTCTGCATGCCGTAGCAGATGCCCAGCACCGGCTTGCCCAGGTCGAAAACGCTCCGCGGCGCACGCGGCGTGCGCCCGCCGGTCACCGACTGCGGCCCTCCGGAGAGCACGATCCCGGCCGGCGCGAATTCGCGCACGGCCTGGTCGCCCACGTCCCAGGGCATGATTTCGGAATACACGCCCGCTTCGCGGATCCGGCGGGCGATCAGTTGCGTGGTTTGCGATCCGAAATCAAGGATCAGGATACGTCCCTGTGTCACACGCGACCCCGGTAATTGGGGGCCTCCTTGGTGATGGCGACGTCATGCACGTGGCTTTCCTTCATGCCGGCCGCGGTGATCCGGACGAATTGCGCCTTCGAGCGCAATTCCTCGATCGATGCGCAGCCGGTATAGCCCATGGCCGCGCGCAGCCCCCCGGTCAACTGCTGGACGATGGTGACCAGGCTGCCTTTGTACGGCACCCTGCCCTCGATTCCCTCCGGCACCAGCTTTTCGAGCTGCTCGGTCGAGTCCTGCTGGTAGCGGTCGGACGACCCGTGCTGCTGGGACATGGCGCCCAGCGAGCCCATGCCCCGGTAGGACTTGTAGGAACGCCCCTGGTAGAGCTCCACCTCGCCCGGAGCTTCCTCCGTTCCGGCGAAAAGGCTGCCGATCATCGCGCAGTGCGCGCCGGCGGCCAGCGCCTTGGCAATGTCGCCGGAATAACGAACGCCACCGTCGGCGATCACCGGAACGTCATGCTTCGCGGCCGCCGCCGACACTTCGGCCACCGCGGTGATCTGCGGAACGCCAACGCCGGCCACGATGCGCGTCGTGCAGATCGACCCCGGACCGACACCGGCCTTCACCCCGTCCACCCCGGCCTTGATCAGCGCTTCCGCGCCTTCGCCGCTGATCACGTTGCCGGCGATCAGGCGCATGTCCGGGTAGTTGGCCCGCAGCCATTTGACGCGCTCGATGACCCCGCGGCTGTGTCCGTGCGCCGTATCCACCACCAGGACATCGACACCGGCTTCACTCAACAGCGCCGCCCGCTCCTCGGTATCGGCCCCGGCGCCCACCGCCGCACCGACCCTGAGCGCGCCCCGGTCGTCGTTGCAGGCGTGCGGGAAATCGCTGGCTTTCTGGAAGTCCTTGGCGGTAATCAGCCCCTTGAGCTGAAAGTTCTCGTCCACTACCAGCACCTTTTCGATGCGGTGCTTGTGAAGCAGCGAGAGGACTTCATCCTCGTCGGGATTCTCCTGAACGGTGACCAGCCGTTCCTCCGGCGTCATGACCTCGCGCACCGGGCGGTCCAGGTGGGTTTCGAAGCGCAGGTCGCGGTTCGTGACGATCCCCGCCAGGCGGCCGTTGTCCTCCACCGGCAGGCCCGAAATATTGTTCCGCCGCGTGATTTCCAGCACCTCCCGCACGCTCTCCTCGGGATTGACGGTAATCGGGTCGGAGACGACGCCTGATGCGTATTTCTTGACGGCGGCCACATGGCGGGCCTGGAATTCCGGCGTCATGTTCTTGTGTATGACGCCCAGGCCCCCTTCCTTCGCCAGAGCGATCGCGAGCGCCGTTTCCGTAACCGTGTCCATCGCCGCCGACATCACGGGAATATTGAGTTCTATGCCGCGCGCCGCCGCTGTCGCCAGGCTCACCTCCCTGGGCAGGACCTCCGAATAGGCGGGCGCCAACAGAACATCATCGAAAGTCAGGGCTTCCTGGATGACTCGCATGGACCGAACCAATTGCGTAACAAGCTATCATTTTACAAATGCGTGGCGAAGTGGTAAATCTCGGCGCCGGCGAGCGGACCGAAGACGCGCCATTGCTGCAAGTCGGCCAGTTGGTCCAGCGCATCGCCGCCAGCCTCAGGGACGAGTTTGCGGCAGTGAGGGTGGAGGGCGAGATCGCCGATTTCAACCACTACCGCGGGCGCCACATGTACTTCAAGCTGAAGGACGAAGATGCGCTGATTCAATGCGCGATGTTCTCCACCGCCAACAGGCGACTCAGTTTCAGACCGGCCGACGGCCAGCGCGTCATAGCCACCGGCCAGGTACAGGCCTATACGCCGCGCAGCAGCTATCAGCTCATCGTCTCGGACATGCGCGAGACCGGCGTCGGCAAGCTGCTGCAACAGTTCGAGGCGCTGAAGCGCAAACTCAAGGACGAGGGCCTGTTCGACGAAGAGCGCAAGCGTGCTCTTCCGCCGCTGCCCCGCTGCGTCGGGCTTGTGAGTTCCCGCGAGAGCGCGGCGGCGCGCGACGTGGTGACCGTATTGCGAAGCCGCTTTCCGGCGCTGCCCGTGGTGCTGTACCACACCCAGGTACAAGGTGCGGGATCCGCCGAACAGGTGGTCGCGGCGCTGCGCGCAGTGGCGGAGCAAAAGGCCTGCGACCTGGTGATCCTGGCGCGCGGGGGCGGCGACCTGGAAGACCTGGCCACGTTCAACGACGAACACCTGGCCCGTTTCATCGCGGCCTTTCCCGTACCGCTGATCAGCGGCGTCGGACACGAAACGGATTACACGATCGCGGATTTTGTTGCCGACCGGAGGGCGGCGACACCCTCGCAGGCGGCCGAGATCGCCACTCCGGATGCGGCCGACTGGCTGCGGCGCGTCGAGCGCGCCCGGAGCAGCATCGAGCAGGCAGCCGTCTCGGTGCTGACGGGCCGGGGCGGATCGCTGAATCAACTGTCGGGCAGACTGAGCCGCGCCGGCCCGCCCGCGCGGTTGATGCAATGCGGTCAGCGCCTCGACGAGCTGCATGACCGGCTGCGCGGCGCGGCAGCCCGGCTGGCGGGTCCGGGCGCGCAATCGCTGGCGACGCTGCTGGCCCGGCTTTCCGCCGTTTCGCCTCTGACCGTGGCTCGCCGCCACCGAACGCGGCTTGAGTGGCTGGTCCCGCGTCTGGGAGCGGCAACACAAAATCTGCTTGCCGCATCGCACCGGCGGGTGGACGTGGCCCGCTCGGCGCTGCGCGGGCTGGGTCCCCAGAACACGCTCAACCGGGGCTACGCCATCGTGACCGGCCCTGAAGGCCAGGTGCTCACCGACGCCTCTCAGGCGGCCGCGGGGAGCGACATCGAGGCGCGGCTGGCCCGCGGCACGCTGCGCGCACGGGTGCGCGCCAGGAAAGTCTCAGACTGAGGATTCGGTGTAGGGATTGGAACTGGTGCGCAGCTCGATGCGCACGGGCGTGCCCCGCAATCCGAATTTCGTTCGAACCCGGCGCGCCAGGTAGCGGCGGAAACTGGCGGGCAGGTGTTCCGTCTGCCGGCCGTGAATCACGATCAGCGGCGGCCGTTTGCCGCCCTGGTGCGCATAGTTGAGCCGAATCCTGCGTCCGCCGCGCCTGGGCGTCGCATGCTCTTCCACGGCCCTGCGCAGAACCGCGTTGAGTTGGCCGGTAGGCAGGTCCCGGCTTGCCGATTCCACGCCGGCCAGCGCGCTGTCCAGCAGCTTTGTCACGCCCCATCCACGCAGGGCCGATACGCGGTGCAGATCGACGAAGTCCAGGAAGTTCAATTGCCGCGCCAGCCCGTCGTTCACTCGGGCCCGCCCGGTAGCCGGGACGCGGTCCCATTGATTGGCGCCGATGACCAGCGCCCTGCCCCGGTCCAGCGCCAGCGAGATAAGCCTCAGGTCCTGCTCCGTTGCTCCTTCCCGGGCATCGAGAAGAACGATGACGGCGTCCGCCTGCTCTATCGCCTGCAATGCCTGCGTTACCGACAGCCGCTCGGGACCGGCATCGACGCGAGCGCGCCGCCGGATGCCCGCCGTATCCACCAGCGTGCAGGGTTCCCCGCCGTACTCGAAGTCCAGCGGCACGCTGTCGCGCGTAGTGCCGGCCTGGTCCCGCACCAGCATGCGCTCCTCGCCCAGGTAACGGTTCACCAGCGTCGATTTGCCCACGTTCGGGCGGCCGATGATCGCGATACGGGTGCGGCCGGCGTCTGCCTCCAAGGTTGCCGGCCCCTCCGGCAGAGCGCTCGCCACCGCGTCGGCAAGCGCCGGGACCCCGTCGCCGCGAAGCGCCGATATGGCATGAGGGTCGGGGATGCCCAGGGAGTGGAATTCCGCCACGCTGATTTCCCGCGGCTGCCCTTCGCTCTTGTTGACCGCGAGAATTACGGCACAGCCTGCCTCGCGCATCCATCCCGCCGCCGCTTCGTCGGCCGGGCAAAGCCCCTGGCGGGCGTCGGTCAGCAGGACGGCGAGATCGCTCTCCGCCAGCGCCCGCTCGAACTGTACGCGAACCGCCTCTTCCCAATCGCCGCCCTCGCCGATGCCCGGCGTATCGACCAGGATCACGCGCCGTCCGGCCAGCCTGGCCAGGCAGTGGCGGCGGTCGCGCGTCAGCCCGGGATAATCGGCGACTAACGCTTCACGTTTTCCGGCGAGCCGGTTGAAGAGCGTGGATTTGCCTACGTTGGGCCGCCCGGTAAGGGCCACGACCGGTAACATGGCGCCGATCCTCCATGTCCGCCGTCAGGAGCCGGCCGCCGTCGCGGAGCGCCAGGCGGTCAGTTCGCCGGATACGGTAAGCGCGAACAGTTTGTCGCCCATCACAAGCGGTTGCGAACCGATGCGGCTGTTCCCCGCCCGGGCCCGCGCCTCCAGCCTTCCGGTGAAGACGTTGAAACCGTGCAGATATCCGTCCAGGTCGCCGACCATCACGTGGGCGGCGTACAGCGCCGGACGCGAAAGGTCCCGATAGCCGAGCGAATCGGAGTTCCACAGGGGGGTGCCGCCGGTGCGGGCATGGGCGCTTATCTGCCCGTCTTCGCTGACCGAATAGACATTGTTCGCATCCACGACCAGGCCGTTGTAACCGGAGAATTCCCGCGACCACAGCAACTCGCCCGACTCCGCCGCCACCGACGTCAGCAGTCCGTTGTAGCCTGCGACGTAAACGTCGTTACCCACCACCTGCACGTCGCCGTTCAGGTCCACCAAGCGTTCCAGTTCGTTGCGGCCCGCCGGTGCGGCGAGCGGTACGTCCCATGCCTTGGCGCCGTCGGACTGCTGATAGGCGGTCAGCCGCCCATTGTCGAACCCGCAGATAACCATCTGTGCCTGCACCACCGGCGCGGAGGTGCCTCGCAGGCTGAGCCGGGGCATGCTCTGGGACACCGACCAGAGCTCCTGGCCGGTGGCCAGGCTGAACGCGTACAGATAGCCGTGCACCGTGCGCACGAACAAGCGTCCGCCGCCGATCGCCGGCGCCGCCAGCACTTCGCCGTTGACATAGGCGCGCCACTCCTCGATACCGCTGTCCGCGTCGAGCACGACGACCCAGCCTCCCGAAGAACCGACGGCGACTAAGCCGTCTCCGACGACGGGGCCGGCGGAAAGACTGAGATCGGTGTCGCGCCGCCAGCGCTGCCTGCCGTTCCCGGCCTCGAAAGCATGGACCACGCCGTCGACGTTGGCCGCGTAGATCCTGGCGCCGTCGCCGTCCAGGCGCAACGCGAGGCGCAACTCGTCCCCGCCGTCTCCGACCCTCGCGGACCAGACACGCCGAATCCGGAACTGTTCGCTGAACTCCGTGAGTTCGCGCGGCTGGCGCGCCTCGCTCTCGTCGTCACCGCCGAAAATTCCGCAACCTCCCGCCGCCAGGGAACTCGCGGTCAACGCCAGCGCCATCAGGCCCCGCAAGAGTCCGGTTGGGAAGGCGTCCCGCTCTCCGGGAAGGCGGGACTGCCGTGAGGGCAATGCCCTCACTCCCAGGGCGAGAGTCTTCATCACTGCTCGTCCCCTGCTGGTGTGATGTCGTCCGCCGGCTGCGGCGTCTCCGCTTCGGCGTCGCCCGCCGCCGCCAGGTGATCCAGCTTCAGGCGAATCCAGGCGGCGTCGATCTGGCCGCTGTGCTCCAGCGCCGCCTGGTAAGAGGCACGCGCCGCCTCCGTCTGTCCCAGCGCCTGGTGCAGGTCGCCGCGCATGTCCTCCGTCAACTGCCGCCAGGCGGGAGAATGTACGTCCGAGTCAAGCGTTTCCAGGCCGGCTTCAGGCCGATCCATGTAAAGGTAGACGCGCGCCAGGCGCAGGCGCGCCAGTTGCCGCAGGTCCCCGTTCGAAGTCGTCGCGATAACGCCCCGCAACTCCTGCTCGGCCAGCGACGGCTGCGTCGTATCGACATACTCCTTGGCCATGAGCAGCCTGGCGTGATCGGCATAGCCGCTCCCCTCGTAGTCCGCGACCAGGCTTTCCAGCAGGGTGCTGGCGGAATCCTGGTCGTCGGATTCGATCGCGGCCCGGAAATCCTCGTAGAGTTCGGATGCTTCGGCGGCCTGGCGGTCCTGCCGCAGCTGCCATTGGTTATAGCCGAAGTAGCCGCCGATCCCTATCGCGACGGCCACGATCGCGGTAGGCGCGTACTCGCGTACCCAGCCCCGCACACGGGCCGCCTGCTGCTGATCGGTAAGAAAATCATCCATGGTCCCGAATTGTACGGTCGGCGCGCCCGCGCAGCACGCGCGAAAGTTCCCCGATCGGGACATCCGTCTGTTCGCTTTCTTCGCGCAAGTCCTTCAGGCCGACGGTTCCCGCGTCCAGTTCCCTCTCTCCCATAACAAGCGCGTAGCGCGCTCCGGAACGGCTTGCGTGGCGCATCTGGGCGCGGGCCCCGCCCCCGCCGCAATGCATCTGCACGGGCAGCCCGGGGCATTCGTTCCTCAGCTTCTCGGCCAGCTTGAGCCCGGCCTGCAGCACCTCGCCGCCGCCCAGCAGGACCAGGTATGCACCTTCTTCCTCGGTCGATTCAGGCAGCCGCGCGAGTTCCAGCAGACGCTCAACTCCCATTGCCCATCCGATTGCGGGGGTGGGCGGTCCCCCAAGCTGCTCGACCAGCCCGTCATAGCGCCCCCCGGCGCACACTGCGTTCTGCGCTCCCAGCCTGTCGGTCAGAAACTCGAACACGGTCCTGCTGTAGTAATCCAGCCCCCGCACCAGGCGGGGATTGACGCGGAAATCCAGTCCGATTGCGGCCAGCAGGGTTTGCAGTTCAGCGAAGTGATCGGCGGATTCCGGCTCGAGAAAATCGGATAGGTCCGGGGCCCCGCCGATCAGAGCCGCCATCTCCGGGTTGCGGCTGTCGAGTATGCGAAGCGGATTCCTGTCCAGACGGCCGCGGCTGTCCTCGTCCAGCGACTGGATGTGATCCCGGAAGTATTCCCTGAGGCGGTCCCTGTAGGCCGACCGGCACCGGCGGCCGCCAAGGCTGTTGAGTTCCAGCGTGATGCCGTCCACTCCCAGCCTGGCGAAGATGCGCGCGGCCAGCGCGATCAGTTCCGCGTCGATGTCCGGCCCCGCGAACCCGATGGCTTCCACGTCGAACTGGTGGAACTGCCTGAGACGCCCCCGTTGCGGCCGCTCCCGGCGGAACATCGGTCCCGCGCACCAGACGCGATGGCGGCCGCGGTGCAGGCCATGTTCCAGCGCCGCACGGACGATGCCGGCGGTCGCTTCCGGACGCAGGCTGATGGTCCGGCCCTTGCTCCCCTCGGTCGTATACATTTCCTTCTGCACGATGTCGGTGTCCTCACCCACCGAGCGAAGGTATAGTTCGGCGTGCTCCAGGATCGGAACCCGGAATTCTCGGTAACCATGCTCCTCAAGCGTTCCGACGACGATTCCCTCGGCGCTGCGCCAAAGGGCGGCGTCCTCCGGAAGAAGATCGCGAACGCCTCGAACCGATTGAACGGATTTTCCCGGCACGCGCTGCCTCCCGGCTGGGTTCGGGCCCCGGTTCGGACTCAGTCGGAGAACCAGCCAAGCACCATGTCGCCCCAGAACTGATAGGCGATCAGGCACAGCGCCGTAGCGACCAGGATCCACGTGACCAGCTTCAGGCGTCCCCAGCGCTGGACCCGGGACGGCACCAGGCCGACTTTCGCGGGAAGGCGGTCCCAGTCCGGATACTTGCGCCGGTAGTCGGCTATCAGCTCTTCGGCGTTGATCTTGAGAAGCTTGCAGTAACAGCGCAAATGACCTACGACGTGGGCATGGGCGCCGAACATCTCGATCTTGCCCGCCTCAAGCGCGCTGACGGCATCGGTCGACAGCCGAAGCTCCTGGGCAACATCCTCAACCGTGATCATCTGCGCCCGGCGGGCGGATTGCAGCCGCTCGCCATAGGAACCGGCGGGATTCTGGGTCGTTTCTGCCATCTCAACAAGTCTCCTGGTCAATTCTGCGTTACAAGTCGCTCCAGCAACAATTGTGCCTCGACATTAAGGGGGTCGAGCGCCAGTGCGCGCCGAAACCACTCCGCCGCGCTGTTGCTGTCCAGCGGCAGTTCGCACACGCCGCAGTTGGCGTAGACGGCCGCCCGGCGTATGCCCACGGCCTCCCGTGCGGCCCGTTCAAGCATCCTGAGGCCCTCGCGCGGCTTTCCGGCCCGGCGGCACTGGAAAACACCCAGGCTGTTGAGCGCCTCGACATCGCGTGGCGCCAAACGGACCGCGCGCCTGTAATGCCGCTCGGCCCGCTCCTGGTCCTCGAGGTGCTCGTAGGCCATGCCCAGGACGCGGTGGGCCTCCGATGAATCGGGATCCTGCTGAGTGGCCCGCACCAGCTTGTCGCGAGCCAGCTCCGGACGGCCCTGTGCCAGGTACGCCGCGCCCAGTTCCAGGTTCAATGCCGACGCGTCCGGACCGGCATTCAGGCCCGCCTGGCAGCCGACCGTCAGCAAGGCGGCGGCCATGAACCACGGCAACCTCATGCCCGCGCGCTCATCCCGGCCGGAACGCTCATGCCGTTCAGCACCGTTCCCCGCAACTGGCCGCAGGCCGCGTCTATGTCGTCGCCACGGGTCTTGCGCGTTATGGTCATGATGCCGGCGTCCAGCAGGACCTGGCGGAAGCGGTCGATCACGTCGCGCGGCGAGCACTTGAAAGGGGCGCCTTCCACCCGGTTGTAGGGTATGAGATTGAGCTTGGCCGGCCGGTCCCGGAGCAGCCTCGCCAGGGCCCTTGCCTGGTGCGGCTGGTCATTGACGCCGTCCAGCATCACGTACTCGAACGTGATTTCGCGGCTCTCCGTCTCCCGTGCATAGTCCCAGCAGGCGTCGAGCAGCGGCCCCAGGGGATAGCGCTTGTTCAGCGGAACCAGGTGGTTGCGCAGTCCATCGTCCGGCGCATGCAGCGACAGGGCCAGGGCGACGCGGGATACCGCCGCGAGCTTGCGGATACGCGGCGTAATGCCGCTGGTGCTCAAGGTCACCCGCCGCCGCGACAGCCCCAGGCCCAGGTGATCGACGAATACGGACGCGGCGCGGACCACCTCGCGGAAATTCGCCAGCGGTTCCCCCATCCCCATGAACACGATATTGGTGATTGCCCTCTCGCCGGCCCCGATTTCCCGGCGCGCGACCAGGACCTGGGCAACGATTTCCGCGGCGCTCAAATTTCGGTTGAAGCCCATCTGGCCGGTTGCGCAGAACGGGCAGTTGACCGCGCAGCCGACCTGCGAGGACACGCACAGGGAGCCGCGGCGGCGCTCGGGAATGAAGACCGTTTCTACGACCTGTCCGCCGCCGGCGTCCAGCAGCCACTTGCGCGTGCCGTCCGCCGAGCGCTCATGCCGCAGCACGTCCGGCAGGACCAGGCCGGCCGTCTGCGCCAGCGATTCGCGCAGCGACAGGGTCATGTCCGTCATCCTGCGCGGCTCGAGCTCGCCGCGGTGGTACAGCCACCGCATGAGCTGGCGGGCGCGGAACGCCGCTTCGCCCCGCGAAACGAACCACTCTTCCAGCTCGCCGCGCGGCAAACCCAGCAGTGAAACGGCGCCCGCTCCCCTGTTCACCAGGTAGCCCGGCGTCAGTGGGAATGCAGTTCGGCGCGCCGGAAGAAAAAGTCGATTTCTTCGCTGGCCGTCCCGGGGCCGTCCGACCCGTGAACGACATTGCGCTCCACGCTCTCGCCGAAGGCCGCGCGCACCGTGCCCTCGGCGGCATCCGCCGGATTGGTGGCGCCCATCAAATCGCGGTTGCGGTCGATCGCGTCTTCGCCTTCCAGGACCTGGACCATGATCGGCCCGGAGGTCATGTAGGCCACCAGGTCGTCGTAGAACGGACGTTCGCAATGCACCCGGTAGAAATCCCGGGCCTGCTGGTCGTCAAGGTGCAGCATGCGGGCGGCTATGATCGTGAGGCCCGCATCCGCGAAGCGCTTGTATATCTCGCCGATCAGGCCGCGCGCAACACCGTCCGGCTTGATGATCGACAGGGTTCGCTGGCTCATACGGTAAAGCTCTCGCCACAGCCGCATTCGCCGGTCGCGTTCGGGTTGGTAAAAATAAATTGCTCGTTCAGGTCCTTCTGCACGAAGTCCACCTCGGTCCCTTCCAGCAGCGGCAGGTTGGCGCGCGCCACGACGATGTTCAGGTCGTTCTGGCGCATAACCACGTCGTCCCGTCCCACCTCGTCCGCATAATCCAGGACATACGAGTACCCGGAGCAGCCTGTCTCCGTAACGCCCACCCGCAGGCCAACACCGCTGCCGCGGCGTTGCAGGTACTCCAGTACTCTCGCTTCGGCGCGGGGCGTAAGGCGCAAACTCATCGGTCTACCTCAAGGTCAATCCAGGCTATCAATTATCCCCGCCCCGCAGGCAGGCTTGCAAGGCGTCGCGGGCACACAGGAGCAGCGAGCGCGCCTCCGGCGGCGGTCTGAGTTCGTCGTTCAGCCGCAAGCTCCATTCGTCAACCGCCAATTCCCGGCCGTACGATTTCAGCGCCGTGGCGCCGTTACGGGCGGCGGCGGCCAGTATCGGCGGGCCCAGCACGCGAAATGCCGTCTCGACCACCTGGTCCCGGTCCCAGCGCGCTTCCAGGCGTATCCAGTCGCCGGCGTTGCGGCGTCCGGCTTCACCCCGCGTGATGCGTCCGGGGCCGGTCGCCAAGGCCGGTCGTTCGTCTGACAGAGCACGCAAGGAGGCAACCGCTCTCCCGAATATCGCGCCGGCCCGGTCGATTTCCTGCTCCGTGCTGAAGCGCCCCAGGCTGAACCGGATCGTGCTCCCGGCCAGAAGCGGCGAACGCCCGAGGCAGCGCAGGACGGCGGACGGCTCGTCCTGCGCCCTGGAACACGCCGAACCCAGCGAGAAAACAACACCTTCCAGCGCATCCACCAGGCTGCCGCCCTCCACGTCCTCGACGCTGACGCTGAGGATCCCGGGCGCCAACTCCGCCCCGTCACCGTTCAGCACGACACCTCCGGCCGTCCTGAGACACTGCCATAACCGCTCACGCAGGGCGTGGACCCGCCGGCCCTCGTCCTCCATGTCCTTGCCGGCGATGGCGCAGGCCGCGCCCAGCCCCGCGGCCTGGTGGGTCGGGAGCGTGCCGGGGCGCAGCGAGCGTTGCTGCCCCCCGCCGAATAGCAGCGGCTCGATCCGCGGGATCCGCTCGCGGTTGATGCACAAAGCCCCGGCGCCCTTCGGACCGTACATCTTGTGCGCGGTAAGCGACAGCAGGTCGATTCGCTGCCGGCGCATGTCCAGCGGAAGCTTGCCCGCGCTCTGCGCTGCGTCGACGTGCAGCCAGGCGCCATGTTCCGCACAGATCCCGCCGAATTCCTCAACGTCCTGAACGACGCCGATTTCGTTGTTCACGTGCATCAGCGACACGAGCACGGTGTCGGGGCGCAGCACGGACCGCAGCGCCTCCGCCGTCACCACGCCCCGCGAATCGGGCTCGAGGCAGGTCACTTCAAAACCTTCATTCCGCAACGCCAGGCAGGACTTGAGCCCGGCCGGATGCTCGCTCAGGCCGGTTATCACGTGGCGCCCGTGCCGCGATCGATAGCGGGCCGCGCCGATCACCCCCAGCCCGATCGATTCGGTCGCGCCGGAGGTGAAGATGACCTCCTCGCCCGACAGGCCCACCAGCGCCCCCACCTGCGCCGCCGATTCGGCGATCAGTTTCCCGGCCTCTATCCCCCCCGCGTGTTGAGCGGAAGGGTTGGCGTGGGGCCCGGCGAGGAGCAGCTTGCTCATGCGCGCGGCCACGCGCCTGTCCACCGGCGTGGAGGCGGCGTAGTCCATGTAGATCGGCGCGGCCGGAGGCATCAGTCAATCACGTCGCAAAAGCGGCAACCGAGGCAGTAGCATACCAACAGGATCGCATTAGAATAGAGTCCCGGGACAGGACAACAAGCGGAGAATCAGCTTGCAGGTTTTCGATCTCGTAGAGCGGGGAGCCAGGGCCGCGAACGAACCAAATCCCGGCGCCGCCATGCACGGCATGCTGAGCGGATTGCGCGACCGGCTCGACGATGTTCACGAGGCGCTGGATTTCTGCGGTTGCGGTGAGGAAACGGACACCCCCGACCGCCAGATCTTCTACCGGTCCCCCAACCTCCTGATGATGCGCGTTTGTTTCTGCCCCGGCCTTCGCACCCCGCCGCACGATCATTCGACCTGGGCGGCGATACTGATGCTCAGCGGCAGCGAGCGCAACATCCTGTACCGCCGATGCGGCCGACATGGACTGGACAGGACCGGCGAAGTCATGCTCAAGCCCGGTTCGATCTTCCGGATGAACGAAGACACGATCCACGTGGCGGAATGCGCGACCGACGAACCGGCCATCGCGCTGCACGTCTATGGCGGTGATCTGGACTACCTTCCGCGGCGCATGTGGCACCCGCATACGCTCGAGGAATTTCCCATGAAGATTGGCCACTACCAGGAATTGTCGGTTATTGCCTCAAACGATCTGCACGCTCCCCTGGCCGGCGCGCCGCTTGCCGCCTCCGCCTGATACCCCGAGAGCGCCGTATCACCCCCCATGCCGGCTCCGGCCGGCATGCGCCCTTATCACATAGCGACGATCCCGCCCTGGAAACTCCCGGTCCCGCGCGATGATGCCCCTGCTGAATACCGCTACCGCCGCCGCCCGGCGGGCCGGCGACATGGCCCTGCGCTATGCCGACCGGATCGAGCAACTGACTGTGCGCAGCAAGAGCCCGAACGAGCTCGTGACGGAGGTCGACGAGGCCGCCGAACGGATCATCGTTGAGCACATTCGCACCGGCTACCCCGACCACGCCTTTCTGGGCGAAGAAGGTGGCGCCAGCGGCTCCAGCGAATACGAGTGGATTATCGACCCGCTCGACGGCACGACCAACTACATCCACCGCTTCCCGGTATTCTGCGTGTCGCTCGCGTTGCGCCGAAAGGGCGAACTGCAGCTCGGCGTGATTTACGACCCGATGCGGCAGGAAATGTTTACGTGCACGCGCGGGGGAGGAGCGCGGATGAACGAGCGCCGCATTCGTGCCAGCCGCCAGGAGACCCTTGCCGGAAGCCTGATAGGAACCGGATTCCCCTATCGACGCAACCTTCAGTGGGTGGACGTCTACATGCGCATGCTGCGCCAGGTGATGCGCCACACCTCCGGAGTGCGGCGGCCGGGCGCGGCGGCGCTGGACCTGGCCTACGTCGCGGCGGGACGCCTGGACGGATTCTGGGAATTCGGGCTCAAGCCCTGGGACATCGCGGCCGGCGCCCTTCTGATCGAGGAAGCGGGAGGCTGGATCTCCGGACTGGAACCGGACACCGACTGCATGGAGACGGGCCATGTGCTGGCAGGCACGCCAAAGGTGTATGCCGAACTCAGAAAGTTATTTGATAAGACCCTAAGATAGTATTTATAAGTTACTGTAAATATTATTTTTAGTATTCAGGTTACGGCCCCGTCGTTGGCCGTTTCCTTCTTCGGCGGCAACAGGTCCGCCGTGCTCACATTGAGCGCCAGCGCCGTATTTCCCGCGACGTAAATGGAGGAATAGGTTCCCACCACGACACCGATGATCAGCGCCGAGGAGAAACCTTTCAGGGCTTCCCCTCCGAACAGGAACAAGGCAATGAGGACCAGCAGCGTGGTCAGGCTGGTGATGACGGTGCGGCCAAGCATCTGGTTGACGGAAGTGTTCATCACGGCCTGCGCATTGCTGGTGCGGATCCTCCGGAAATTCTCCCTTATACGGTCGAACACCACGATCGTATCGTTGAGGGAATAGCCGATCACGGCCAGAGCCGCCGCCAGGATGGTGAGATCGAACGGCAGCTGGAAAACGGAGAAGACGCCGAGGATGATGATCACGTCATGCGCCAGCGCCGCCACCGAACCTACGGCGAATTTCCACTGGAAGCGGAACATGACGTAAAGCAGGATCATCAGCAGGGCGAAAAGAACCGCCAGCCCGCCGCGCTCGGTCAGCTCCTGACCCACCTGAGGCCCGACGAACTCGACCCGGCGCAGTTCGACCTGCTCGCCGCCCGCGCGCAGCACGCCAAGCAACTCCTCGCCCACTCCCTCCGCGTCGATGTTCTCGCGCGGGGGAATCCGAATCAGCACGTCGCGAGCCGCGCCGAAGTTCTGCACCTGTGCGTCGGCATAGCCGGCCGCCCCAAGGTCCGATCGAATGGCTCCCAGGTTGGCGTCCGCCGGGTATCCGACTTCCAGCAGGACGCCGCCGGTGAAATCGATGCCCAGGTTGAGTTGCCGCGTAGCCAGGGAGCCCAGTGAAACGAGCACCAGGACCACCGACAGGATGGTGGCGACCCGGCGTTGACCGAAGAAGTCGATTTCGCGGCGCAGGCGCAGCAATTCCATGATCACACCGCCAGCCGGCTCAGGCGCCGCCGGCCATATACGAGATTGACCACCGCCCGGGTCCCGACGATGGCGGTGAACATGGACATCAGGATGCCCAGCGACAGCGTGATCGCGAATCCCTTGATCGGACCGGTACCGAAGGTAAACAGCACGATCGCCGCGATGAGCGTCGTGATGTTGGCGTCGGCAATCGTGACCAGGGCCTTCTCGTAGCCGGCCCGGATGCTGGCCTGCGGCGAATTGCCGTTGCGCAATTCCTCGCGGATGCGCTCGAAGATCAGCACGTTGGCGTCCACCGCCATACCCACCGTCAGCACGATGCCGGCGATTCCGGGAAGCGTCAGCGATGCCTGCAGCAGCGACAGCAGCGCCACGATCAGCACCATGTTGGCGGCCAGCGCCATCGTCGCGATCATGCCGAAGACGCGGTAATAGATGCTGATGAACAGCACCACGAGAAAGAGGCCGACCAGAATGGCGCGCATGCCCTGATCGATGTTGTCCTGGCCGAGCGACGGCCCCACGGTCCGCTCCTCGACCTTGAAGATCGGCGCCTCCAGTGCACCGGCCCGCAACAGCAGCGCCAGGTCGCGCGCCTCCACGACGTTGAGCCCGGTGATCTGGAAGCGACTGGAGAAGACACCGCGGATCGTGGCGTCGCTGATTACCGTCTTCTCCTCACGGGCGACGGGTTCGCCCCGTTCGTCCATTTCGCGCTTGGTCTCGATGAAAAGCACGCCCATCGGCCGGTTCAGGTTTTCCTGGGTGGCCTCCAGCATCGCGTCCGCTCCGCGCGCAGCCAGGTTGACGTGCACGGCCGGCTGGCCGTTCTCGTCGAACCCCTGCCTGGCATCGACGAGCTGACCGCCGTCGGCGATGACGGCGCGGCGCAGGAGGATCGGACGGCCGTCAGTGTGATACTGCAACTCGCAGCCCAGCGGCGCCCGTCCCAGGCGGTCGGCCTCCAGGGCATTTTCTTCGTAGCAGGTGATCCGAAATTCCACCGTGGCGGTCGAACCAAGGATCCGCGACGCCTGTGCCGGGTCCTGCACTCCGGGCAACTGCACGACGATCCGGCCCTGCCCCTGGCGCTGCACGAGGGGTTCCGCCACCCCCAGTTCGTTCACGCGGTTGCGCAATATCGTGATGTTCTTGCTCACGGCGTTGTCGCGCAATTCCCTCAGTCGGGCCTCGCCCAGCGTCGCGGTGATCCAGCCGGCTTCCCCGTCAAACCCCGAATCGTATTCAAGATCGGGCTCGATCTCCGTGAGCAGATCTTCCGCCTGCTCCAGGTCCTCGCGACGGCGCAGTTCCACCCGCACGGCGCCATCCAGCGGCTGCACCGTGCGCCGGATCCCCTCTTCGCGCAGCCGCCGGCTGAAGTCGTCGGCGTAGCCCTCCACGCGCTTGGTCACGACTGAATCGGTGTCCACCTCGAACAGAAAATGGACGCCACCCTGCAGGTCCAGCCCGAGGCTCATCGGCCTCAACCCCAACGCCGCAATCCAGTCCGGCGTTCGGGGCACCAGGTCCAGCGCCAGGATGTAACCGGGTCCCAGTTGCTCCACCAGCAGGTCCCGTGCGCTCAACTGGGCTTCCACCGAATCGAACCGGATCAGCAGGGAGTCTCCACGCTGCCTTGCGCCCAGGATTTCAAATCCGGCCACGGCAAGCGCCCGGCGGGCGGAGTCGGCCTCCATCTCGCTGATCCCGCCCTGGTCTTCACGCGATATCAGCACCGCGGGGTCGTCGCCGTAAAGGTTCGGAAGCGCAATCAGCCCGCCGCCAACCAGGGCGATCAGCACCAGCAGGTTCTTCCAGAGAGGATAGCGATTCATGCGCGCAACGGCGGCGCCGCGCCGTCCGGTTTCTTGTCAGATGCCCTTGATCGTGCCCCTGGGCAATACCGCGCTCACGCTTTGCCGTTGCACCTTGACCTGCACGTCCCTGGCTACTTCCAGCGTCACGAACTGCTCGGCGAGGCCGGTAATGCGGCCCACCATGCCGCCCGAGGCCAGCACCTCGTCGCCTTCCGACAGCCCGGCCACCAGCGCACGGTGCGCCTTGTTGCGCTTGCTCTGCGGGCGAATCACCATGAAATACATGACCGCGAAGATCAGCACCATCGTGAAAATCATCGGCAGCATGCTGGGGCCTTCGCCGCCCTGCTGGTCCCAGGCGGGAGAAATCAGTATGTCGAGAAGCATGACGGGTGGGTCCGTTTGTGGCTCATTCCTGATCCGAAATTATCGCACACCGCACCCTTCGATCACGAGTCGTAGGGGGAAAAGACGTCGAGAGTGCCGGCGTCTATCGATTCACGCAGGCGGCGCATGAGGTCGAGGTAGAAGTGCAGGTTGTGCAGCGAATTCAGACGCAGGCCCAGGGTCTCGCCGCAGGCGTCCAGGTGACGCAGATAGGCGCGGCTGTAGTTGCGGCAGGCAAGACACTCGCATCCGGGATCGATCGGCCGGGGGTCGTTGCGGTATCGCCGGTTGCGGATGCGTATCGGCCCCTTGCGGGTGAACAGCTGCCCGTTGCGCGCATTGCGCGTGGGCATGACGCAATCGAACATGTCCACGCCCAGCCGCACCGACTCGACGATGTCTTCGGGCTTGCCCACGCCCATCAGGTAGCGCGGCTTGTCTTCGGGCATGTGCCGGACCAGTTCCGCGAGCACGGCGTTGCGAAGACCGGCGCTTTCTCCGACGGACAGCCCGCCGATGGCGAGACCGGGGAAATCCAGCTCCTCAAGCCGCTCGAGAGACTCCCGCCGGAGATCGTCGTGCATGCCGCCCTGCACGATCCCGAAGGCGGCCGCGCCGCCGGCGGAGTCGAAGGCCGCCTTGCATCGCTCCGCCCACCGCATCGACCTCAGCATCGACGTGCGGGCCTCGGCGTGGCCGGCGGGATACGGCGTGCATTCGTCCAGGACCATGTGAATATCGCTGCCGAGTTGCGCCTGGACCCTCATGCAGGTCTCGGGGTCCAGATGAACCTCCGCGCCGTCTATCGGCGAGCGCAGCTGCAGTCCCTCCTCGCTGATCCCCTTCCCGCCTGCCAGGCTGAATGCCTGAAAGCCACCGGAATCGGTCAGTATCGGTCCCTGCCAACGGCCGAACTCGTGCAGACCGCCAAGTTCTTCGATCAGTTCCGCGCCGGGGCGCAGCATCAGGTGAAAGGCGTTGGCCAGGACTATTTCCGCGCCAAGTTCGCGCAGATCTTCCACCGACACGGCGCGCACCGCGCCATAGGTTCCCACCGGCATGAATGCGGGCGTGCCGACCGTGCCGCGGACCAGGTCGAGCCGGCCCCGCCGGGCGCCGCCGCAGGTTGCGGTCACCGAGAACTTCATGCGTCCCGCCCCGACTTCTCCATCAGCATGGCGTCGCCGTAACTGAACAGGCGGTAACGCTCGTCCACGGCATGCCGGTACGCGTCGAGCACGCGCTGCCGGCCCGCAAAAGCGCACACCAGCATCAGCAGCGAGGACTCCGGCAAGTGAAAATTCGTGACCAGCATGTCCACTGCGCGAAACGCGAAACCGGGCATGATGAATAGCCTGGTCTCGCCGTGAAACGGCTTGATTTCGCCACCCGCCGCAGCAGTCTCCAGGGCCCGCGTCACGGTGGTTCCGACCGCACAGACGCGCCCGCCCCGGCGCCGGCACGCCTTGATCCTGCAGCACGCGTCCTCGGACACCTGCATGCGTTCCCGATGCAATTCCCTGTCCTGTATCTGCCTGGTCGTGACCGGCTTGAAGGTGCCCGCGCCGACATGCAGCGTGATTCGCGCGATGTCCACTCCGCGGCGGGCCAGTGCGTCCAGCATGGGATCGTCGAAGTGCAGACCGGCCGTAGGGGCCGCAACGGCTCCCGCGCGCCTGGCGAATACCGTCTGGTAGTCCTTGCGGTCCGCCGACCGGTCGGGGCGGCGAATATAGGGGGGAAGCGGCATGTGTCCGTGACGGCGCAGGTGCGCATCGATGTCGCGGTCGAACTGCAGCACAAAGAAGGCGTCCTCACGGCCTGTCACGCGGGCCGTCGCGCCGCCTTCAAAGACCAGTTCCTGTCCGGTTCGCGGCGAACGGTTGGCCCGCAGTTGCGCCAGCGCACGGTCCTTGCCGAGAAGACGTTCGAGCAGCATCTCCACTCTGGCCCCGCTCTTCTTGGCCCCGAACAGGCGCGCCGGAATGACCGCGGTATCGTTTACGACCAGAAGGTCCCCGGGCTTGAGCAGCAGGGGAAGGTCCGCGAACTGCCGGTCCCGCAACTCGCCGCCGGCGGAAAGGTGCAACAGCCGGCTGGAGCCCCTGCTCCCGGCAGGCCGTTGCGCAATCAGTTCCTCGGGCGCGTGGTAGGAAAAATCTTCAGCCGCCACGCGCGCATTGTAGGGAAAGGCCCCGCGGGTGTCGTGCCCCTCTTGCCGGAGGCTCCCCGGAGGCGCCGCGAACTTGCGCCGTATGCGGGCTAGGTTGAACCGCGCTCGCGCATGGGAGGAGCTTCGGGGACGGCGGGCGCGGGCGGGCTGATCAAATTGCCGCGCGTGATCCGTCCGGAACGCTCCGGCAGCTCGAAACGCACCGTGCGGCTTCGCTTGTGCCGCATCACTTCAAGCTCCACTTCCTCGCCCGGCTCATAAGAGCGCAGTATGCGCGTGGCCTGGCGGGCATCCCTGAAAGTCCGTCCGCCGATCTTGCGGATCACGTCGCCGTCTTCCAGCCCGATGTCCTCGTTCTCGGGCGCGCGCACCACCAGCAGGCCCTCGTCAACCCCGAAATACTCGCCCAGGGCGGGGGTCAATTCCGCGACCTGCAAACCGCCCAGCCGCCAGGCCATGTCCGAGAAAGACAAGGCGTCGGCGGGAGCGCGCCGCACGCGCACTACCCTGCGCGCCCTCCCGCCGTCGTCATCCACGTCAACCTCGACGTCCACGTTGCCGCCGCTGAAACTGTTTGCCAGCCTCCGGGCCCAACCCTCGGCCCGCTCGCCGAAACGGCGAGGCGCCACAAGGCCCCCACTAGCAACGATCTGCGTCCACGCATCGGTCTTGACCTGAACTTCCAGGTCGTCGCCGTCACGCCGGTATCCGACGGAGACTTCACTGCCCGGCTCCGTTTCGGCCAGCATGTCGCGAAGATGCTCATACGACTGCTCGCCGCTTGGACCGGCCAGCGATTCCCCGTTGATCGAGGTCAGCAGGTCTTCCGCCCGCAATCCCGCCTGCTCGGCCGGGCCGCCCGGCGATACCGACAACACGTTCAGTCCCTCAACGGGACCGTCGGCCCAGTTGCCCAGGCTTATGCCCAGGCGCGCGCCCTTCACGCGTTCCTGCAAAGCCAGGACTTCCTGGCGCAGCATGTCGGCGAACTGCTCTTCGGGCAAGCCGCCCTCATGCGGGTGCGCATTGAGCCCGATGGGGGCAAGCATCAGCGTCAGCAATGGCGTCAGTGCAAGAATTCTCATGATTGGCTACTCCTGTCTTCTGTATCGGATACGCTAGAAATCGGCGTAAATGAAGCCGGCCTCCGCCGCCTCCGCGCGGCGCAAGTCAAAAAGGTCTTCCATCAGCAGGGCCCGCTCCTGAAGCAGCCGGCGGGGAACCGCCCGATCGCCGGCATTGAGCGTGGCCGGTATCAATCCCTCATCCAGCAGCGCAATCTGGTCCTCAAGTTCGGTCGTGAGTCCGAACGAACCCACTTCCACGACCTGGCCCGGCCCCGCCGGTTCGAACAGCGGCAGCGACCTCAAGCGCTGCTCCTGGAACTGCGAGAAGGCAACCAGTGCGTCCATGTCCATCCGCTCCAGTTGCTGCCCGAATTCCGGTGTGATTCCGCCGGCCGGCCCGAATGCGGCTGCCTCCGGACCGGCGTTTACGCCATCGGCGTCCGGTCCGGCAAGAAAGTCTGCGCCCAGCCTGAAGCCGACCACGGCAACCGCGATGCTCGCCGCGACCGCCATTCCTCCGCCCCGATAGCGCCGGCGGCGGGACTCGAGCTGCCGTTGGGCTTCGTACCGGTCAAGCACGCGTTGCCAGCCGCCCTCGGGAGCCCTCTTCGGAGGCATTGCTCTCAAGGCCTCGGCGATGCCGCCGCCATCGGCGGGACTGTTCTCGGTTTGACTGCGTGTCATTCGGGTCTCCTTCAGGCGATCATCGCCTGCCGCACGGGCGCCGCGGACGCCTTGGCCGCGGGAGCCAGGCGCTCCCGCAAGCGCTTGTGGGCGCGCGCCAGTTGCGATTTGGAAAAACTGCTGGTGCGATTCATCATTTCGGCAATTTCCTTGTGCGTGTATCCCTCCACGTCGTGCAGCCATACGACCGCGCGGGCCGTAGGCGACAGGCTGTCCAGGGCCGCCTCCAGGTCCATGGCCAGTTCCGGGGTTTCCTCGTTGGCCTGGATTTCGAACGTTCCCTCCTCCCCGACGATCTCGGTGAAAAGCAGGCGTCGGCGGTTCCATGCGGCGCGCATGTGCATCAGGCAGCGCGAGACGGCGATACGCCGGATCCAGGTGGCCAGCGAGGCTTCTCCCCGGAATTTTGCAATGCCCCGCAAGACTTCCACGAAACTCTCCTGAAGTATGTCGTCCGCCACCGTCGGCGACCCCGTCATCCGCAGCGCGAGCGTATAGACCGGGTCCGCGAACTGGCGGTAAATGATCTCGTGCGCCTTCATGTCGCCGCGCTGGGCGGCGCGCACGAATGCCGGATCGATGGTCCTGTTGGCAAACCCCGACATGCTCGGATAGATGCGATTCCCTGACAGATGGTTGCAAGGCAACGTATTGCAGCGCACTAGTGTATCCTTCCGTTCCGGCGCCGGGATGGCGGAATTGGTAGACGCACCGGACTCAAAATCCGGCGGGGTGAAACCCGTGCGAGTTCGAGTCTCGCTCCCGGCACCGTCCGAAATCAGATTCTTCACCTCCATTCAACGCTTATCGGAAAATCCCGTGCCTGCGCCCCCCAACAAGTTCTGCAGCCAGTGCGGCGCCCCGGTGACCAGCCGTATTCCGGAAGGCGAGGACCGGGAACGGGAGGTGTGCCCGGCCTGCAATTTCATCCATTACCGCAATCCCATTCCGGTAGTGGGCTGCGTTCCGGAGTACAAGGGGCGCATTCTGCTGTGCCGGCGGGCCATCGATCCACGCCTGGGCTACTGGACCGTACCGGCCGGATTCATGGAACTCGACGAGACCCTGGAAGAAGCCGCATTGCGCGAAACCCGGGAGGAGGCCTGCGCCGAAGTCCGCCTGGGCGAACTCTTTTCGATCGTGGACGTGCCGCGCGCGGGCCAGGTCCACTTCTTCTTCAGGGCGGAGGTCATCAACGGCCAATTCGAGCCCGGCGTCGAGTCGCTCGATGTCCGCCTCTTCGCGCCTGACGAGATTCCCTTCGAGAGCATTGCCTTTCGAAGCGGCATCATCGCGCTGCGCCGCTACCTGGAAGGCCCGGAGAAGGGGCTGGTCCTGGATGCGGTTCGTCCCGGCGCTCCAGATTGAATATCATTACGGATTGGCGCCGGAAACCCTCGGAATACCTGATCAATGACCTTCCTGGTACTGGAAAGCTGCATCAAATGCAAACTGATGGACTGCGTGGAAGTCTGTCCCGTGGATTGCTTCCACGAGGGCCCGAACATGCTCGTGATCGATCCGGAGGAATGCATCGATTGCACGCTTTGCGAGCCGGAATGCCCGGTGGACGCAATCGTCTCCGAAGACGAGATCCCGGCCGGCCAGGAGCAGTTCCTGGAATTGAACGCCGAACTTTCACAGGAATGGCCGGTGATCACCGAGGCCGGCGAACCCCCGCCCGACGCCGACGACTGGCGCGAGACTCCCGACAAACTCCAATACCTCGAACGCTGACGCGTTCGCAGCTGTCGATTCAGGCGACCTGCTTTCCGGCGATCGCCTCCCGCAGGCCTTCAAGAAGGCCTTCCATATGCGCCATCCGCTCGCGTAGCCGTCCTACTTCCTGCGCCAGCATCGATATCTCATCCCGCAGGGACCGTCCCAGCTCCGCATTCTCGGCGCGCAGTTCCTTGCGCATCGCCGTGCTGTCGGCGCGCAGCCACGCGAACAGGCCGATCATCAGCGCGGCCAAAGCGATTGCGGGCGTCCAGTCCATGCCGCCAGTTTATGCCAGGACGACGTCAAGGCAAGAACAAAATGCGGGCCGTTTCGCCGGCATTTCAATCGGGATCTGCCTCACGGATCATCCGGCGCCTGCCTCACCAGCAAGGCCTGGCGCTTCGAATCGCCCGAGTCGTCGGAAGAAATTACATAATGCGCCTGGGAGTTTGCGCTGGCAAATACGAAGTCCGCGAACCAGCGCCGCTCGCCGGCCGCATCGACCAGCGGCAGATTGAAGCGTTCGGCCGGCTGGCCGAATTCGATATCGTACGTTTGAATGTGATCGGGGTACTCACCGTCGCGGTTCTCCACCGCGTACCAGAGTCTGTCGGAGGCGTTCGACGCCGCGTGGCGAATACGATCTGCGGCGTCCAGGCCGCCGAGCCGCATGGCGAAAAGCATGTCCGTTTCGCGATCGTCGCTTGCGCGCACGACCACGCCGCAGGGCGAGAGAATAACGTCGCCGTCCGGGCCGAACCAGACATTGCCGCAGAACGGATAGTCCCCGTGATAGGGCGAGTCGTAGTAATCGTCGATTGCGCCCGCGACGATCGAATAGCGTTTGATGTCGCTCGGCGAGAGGTCGGTGTCGGCGCCGTAGATCTTGGCGCCGGACGGATGCAGCCTTGCCCGCATCTGATGGCGCACCTGGTCTTGTCCACCCTGACTGACTGCGCCGGACACCAGGTCCACGCTGTAAATCGAGACCCACTGGCCCGTGTCGGGGAAGCCGTAGGCATATCCGTTTCCATCGATAACGACGTCGCCCAGACTCGCCGGCACGCCGTGGGTTTCCAACAGGCTCATGGCGTTCAGATCGACATGCGATACCCACCCATCGTGGCCCACTGCGGCATACGCTCCATCCAGTGAGACCGAAACCGCTTTGCCGGGCGTCGGCAATTCCACCGCAGCCCGGTCTCCATCGGGACGGATCGTCAGGAGCCTTTCTTCAGCAAGCGCGACGATCCGCTCTCCGACCGGATCGAACTCCGCGTCGATAATCGATTCATCGAGTGCAATCACGGTGTAGACCGTGACATCGAAGGATTCGAGCGTCACGGACGCGGGCTCGTAGCCATCGTCGACTTCCAGTTCGAATACGTAGGTGCCTTGCCTGTCGAAACGAATCGTCTGCACCGGTCCGTCGTAGACGGTGTCTATGCCGGAATCCGTCGGCAGCTCGACGACCCGCCAGGTAAAACTCAATTCGTGGCCATCCGGGTCGCTGGATCCTTGCGCATCGAGAGACACGTCGGAGCCTGTTACGGCAATTCGGTCCACGCCGGCGACCTCCACGACGGGTGGTTCGTTGGTAAGGGTTACCGTAACGGTGTCCGTGCTTGCGAGTCCCTCCGGGTCGCTCACCTCAAGTTCGAAAACGTATTCCCCGGTTTGCGCAGCGACGAAGGAGGGTTGCGCGCCTGCAGGATCGTCCAGCTCGACATCGGCAGATGCCGGCTGCGAGCTTACCTGCCACTGATACGTCAGTGTGTCGGCATCCGGATCGCTGCTGCCGGTGGCGTCCAGGGCAACGGGGGAAGACTGGATAGCTTGCGTGATGTCGTTGCCCGCGTCGGCCACCGGCGCACGGTTGGCCGGCGCGACGGATTGCGGGGACGAGGAAGAACCACCGCCGCAACCGGACAACGGCAGCATGCTGGCTGATGCGGCGATCCAGGCGACCGAAATGAATACCGCTCTTGTAGTCGGCATGTCGCCGATGTTTCAGTCGTCGGTTTCGTTGAGGATCGCGGCCAGGCGAACGGGCGGCACGTAACCGGGAATCAGGTCGCCGGCGGGGGTCAGGAGGGCCGGCGTGCCGCTCAATCCGATTTGCCGGCCCAGTTCGAAGTGCCGCTCCACGGACACGGAATCGCATTTCCGTTCGGGCACGAATCCACCGGCCTTCGCCACGGTGAGGGCCGCGGGGCGATCGTCCGAGCACCAGATCGACTGCATCGTGGCCCAGCTGTCGGTGTCCGGTCCGGAGCGGGGAAAGGCCACGTAGCGGACTCCGATGCCCAGTTCGTGATACTCGGCCATCTGCTGGTGCAGCCTGCGGCAGTATCCGCAGTCCACGTCGGTGAAGACGAGCAATTCGTGCTCGGTCCTGTCCGGCAAAAAGTCGAGCGTGTCCCACTCGTCCAGGCTTGCCAGCAGTTCCCGGCGCACTTCGGCGCGGCGCGATTCGGTCAGGTTCTCGCCGTTGGACACGTTCTGGAGATCGCCCGAGCCCAGGAACCCGAACTGTCCGCTGGCGTCGACGTAGGCAAGTCGATAACCGAACCGCAATTCGTACAGCCCCGGCACCGGGGTGGGACGCACTTCGTCCACGTTCGCGTATTTCTCCCTGAGTTGCGCGATATCGGCCTGGATGTCGGCGGAGTCGCTGGAGTACAGAACGATGGGTGCGAGCAGCAGCGTCAGCGGGGCAATGCGCCTGAGGAAGTTCGTCTTCATGCTTTTCGCTCTATCGTCGTAAGCCGAAATTATAGTTTCGCCTCCGGCCCGGAAAGACTCAGGAAGCCTGGGCCCGGTCGGAATCCGGCAGGCCGAGTCCGTCGCGCCGCAGCAGCAGGATTTCGTCGCGCAGCGCGGCGGCCTCCTCGAACTCGAGGTCCTGCGCATGCCGGTACATGCGTTTTTCCAGTTGCTTGATCTTCTTCATCACCTGCTCCGGCGTCAGCGCCCGGTACTCGGATACCCGTTCCGCCACCCTTCGCGCGGTCCGGCGGCGGCCCCGCCCCCGGACCACCGCTCCTTCCATGATGTCGGGAACGTCCTTCTGAATGCCGCGCGGCTCGATCCCCCGCTCCCGGTTGAATTCAATCTGCTTGCCGCGCCGGCGGTTGGTTTCCTCCAGCGCCCCGCGGATGGCCCCGGTGCGCTTGTCGGCATACAGGATGGCCATGCCGTTCAGATTGCGGGCCGCTCTTCCGATAGTCTGGATCAGCGAGCGTTCGGAGCGCAGAAAACCCTCCTTGTCCGCGTCGAAGATCGCGACCAGCGAGACTTCCGGCATGTCCAGGCCCTCCCGCAGCAGGTTGATGCCCACCAGCACGTCGAAGGCGCCCAGGCGCAGGTCGCGGATGATCTCCACCCGTTCCACCGTGTCGATGTCGGAATGCAGGTAGCGGACGCGTACGCCGTGCTCCTCGAGGAACTCCGTCAGGTCTTCGGCCATGCGCTTGGTCAGCGTCGTGATCAGGACCCGCTCGTTCTGCTCCACGCGCAGTGCGATCTCGGACAGCACGTCATCGACCTGGCGTGACGCGGGGCGCACTTCCACCCGCGGGTCGATCAGCCCGGTGGGCCGCACGACCTGCTCCACCAGCGCGTCGGAATGTTCGTGTTCGAAAGGTCCGGGCGTCGCCGAGACGTAGATGGTCTGCGGCGAAATCCGCTCGAATTCCCTGAACCGCAAGGGACGGTTATCGAGCGCCGACGGCAGCCGGAAACCGTACTGCACGAGCGTCTCCTTGCGCGAACGGTCGCCGCGGAACATGCCGCCCAGTTGCGGCAGCGTCACGTGGCTCTCGTCAACGAACAGCAGCGCATTGGCCGGCACGTAGTCGAACAGGCACGGCGGCGGCTCGCCGGGATTCCGGCCCGAAAGGTAGCGGCTGTAGTTCTCGATGCCGGTGCAGTAGCCGACCTCCCGCATCATCTCGATATCGAAAAGGGTCCGCTGCTCGAGCCGCTGCGCCTCGACCAGACGCTGCTCCGCGCGCAGGAGCGTCAGGCGCTCCCTGAGTTCCCTCCTGATCTTGTCCACCGCGCCCTCCAGGGTCTCGCGCGGCGTCACGTAGTGCGTCTTCGGATAGATGGTGACGCGCGGCACGCGGCGGCCCATTTCGCCCGTCAGCGGATCGAAGTAGCGGATGTCCTCCACCTCGTCGTCGAAGAGTTGGACCCGGACCGCCTCGCGCTCGGACTCGGCGGGAAACACGTCGAGAACGTCGCCGCGGACCCGGAAGGTGCCCTGCCTCAGTTCCGCCTCGTTGCGGGTGTACTGAAGGTCCGCCAGGCGTCTCAGCAGGTCGCGCTGATCGACCCGGTCGCCGCGCACCAGGTGCAGGATCATCTGAAAGTAGGTGTCCGGATCGCCCAGGCCGTAGATCGCCGAAACGGTGGCCACGACGATGGTGTCCTTGCGCTCCATGAGCGCCTTGGTCGCCGACAGCCGCATCTGCTCGATGTGCTGGTTGATCGATGCGTCCTTCTCGATATAGGTATCGGTGGACGGCACGTACGCTTCGGGCTGGTAATAGTCGTAATACGAAACGAAATACTCGACCCGGTTTCGCGGGAAGAAATCCCGGAACTCGCCGTAAAGCTGGGCGGCCAGCGTCTTGTTGGGCGCGAGCACCAGCGCCGGCCGCTGCTGCCGGGCCACGACGCTGGCCAGTGTGTAGGTCTTTCCCGAACCGGTCACGCCCAGCAGTGTCTGGCGCGCAAGACCGGCTTCCAGCCCCTCGCACAGGCCGTCCACGGCCTGCGGCTGGTCGCCCGCCAGTTCGAAATCGGCCTGCAGTTCGAAGCGGTCCGCCTTCATGCCGGCACTGTAGCATTTCCGGCGGGCCGCGCCGATAAAATACGGACCGCAGAAACAAGCGAGCCTGATCATGACTACCGTCCAGCTTTCCGAACGTGTTCAACGCGTCAAGCCATCAGCCACCATTGCCGTATCGACCCTTGCCCGCGAAATGCGCGCGGCGGGGCGTGACGTGCTCAGCCTGAGCGCGGGCGAGCCCGATTTCGATACGCCGGAGCACGTTTGCGCCGCAGCGGTTCAAGCCATGGAATCCGGCGACACGCGCTACACGGCCGCCGACGGCACTCCGGCCCTGAAGCAGGCCATCTGCAACAAGTTCGAGCGCGATAACAGTCTTGGCTTCGAACCCGGCCAGATCAGCGTGGGGGCCGGGGCCAAGCAGGTGCTGTACAACGTGTGCGCGGCAGTGCTGAACCCCGGCGACGAGGCCATCGTGCTGGCGCCCTACTGGGTGTCCTACCCCGACATCGTCAAGCTGTGCGACGGCGAGCCGGTGGTCGTGTCGGCCGGGTTGGAGGCCGGCTACAAGGTGACGCCCGAGCAGATCGAGCAGGCGATCACCGAGCGCACCCGGCTGATCTTCTTCAATACGCCGAACAACCCCACCGGAGTCAGCTTCACCCGCGCCGAACTCAAGGCGCTGGGCGAGGTGCTGGCGCGGCACGAGCAGGTGCTGGTCGTTTCCGACGACATCTACGAGCACATCTACTGGGGCGATGAGCCGTGGCTGACGCCGGCCCAGGTCTGGACCGGCATGCAGGACCGTATCGTCACGATCAACGGCGTATCCAAGGCCTTCGCCATGACGGGCTGGCGCATCGGCTACGCGGCGGCCCACGTGGACCTGGTCAACGCGATGCGCAAACTGTGCAGCCAGAGCACCTCCAATCCCTGCAGCATCTCGCAAGCGGCCGCGGCCGCGGCGCTGGAAGGCGACCAGTCGATCCTCACCACCATGCGCGACGCCTTCAGGGAGCGCTACGACTACATGTACGAGGCCGTCAACACGCTTCCGGGAATGCGTTGCGCTCCGGCGCAGGGCGCCTTTTACGTGTTTGCCGACGCGCGGGAGGCGATTCGGGCCAAGGGCCTGGATAACGACACGCAGATGGCCGAGCTGATCCTTTCCGAGGCCGAAGTCGCGCTGGTGCCCGGCGCGGCTTTCGGCGCCGAAGGCCACCTGCGGTTCTCCTTTGCCTGCGGCATGGACGACCTCAAGGAAGCCGTAAGCCGGATCGGGCGATTGCTCGCCTGAAGCCCCCGATCCGGCTAAAATCGCGCCACGCTTCCCCGGTAGCTCAGTAGGTAGAGCGGTTGGCTGTTAACCAATTGGTCGCTGGTTCGAGTCCGGCCCGGGGAGCCAGATTCGCGCTAGGATAGCGGGCAGTCGCACCCGTAGGCGCTCGATTCCATGGAAGAACTCAAGGGATTCCTGCAAACCGCCCTGGATACCGTGTTGTCGGTGGTCCCGGTCGGCGCAACGCTGCAGGAAAGCCTGCTGCAACTTGCGCTTGCGGGCTTGCTGTGCCTGGGCGCGTGGCTGATCAGCCGGCGCATGCACCCGGCGATCGTCGATTGGTGCGAGCCCCGTCCGCGCTGGGAGAGAGCCCGGAGCATACTGGAGCCGCTGATCTGGCCGCTGACCTGGCTCGTGTTTCTGAGCCTGCTGCTGGGCCTGTACGTCGCGATACAGCAGGATTCCTGGCTGCTGGAAGTCGGCACCAGCCTGCTGGTGGCATGGGTCGTGGTGCGGCTGGTGTCGAGGGCGATCCGCAACCCCATGCTGTCGCGCATCACGGCCGTCATCGCCTATGGAATGGCCGTGCTCAGCATCTGGGACCTGCTCGGACCCACGATAGAGATCCTGAACGGGCCGAGATTCACGCTCACGCTGGGCGAGTTCAGCCTCAGCGTCTACCAGGTGCTGGCCACCGCCCTGCTGCTGGCGGTGCTGCTGAGCCTTGCGGGATTTACCTCCCGGGTCACGGAGCGCCGGTTGCGCGAAGCCGACTGGCTGACTCCGGCGGGCCGCGTACTGCTCAACAAGTCGCTGCGCATAGCGCTGTTCGTGCTTGCCATCCTGATCACCATCGGGTCGGTGGGCATCGACCTTACGGCGCTGGCGGTGATCGGCGGCGCGGTGGGCTTCGGAATTGGTTTCGGGTTGCAGAAGGTTTTCTCGAACCTGATCAGCGGAGTGATCCTGCTGACGGACAAGTCGATCAAGCCGGGTGACGTGATTACGGTGGAGAACACCTACGGATGGGTCAACAAGCTGGGCGCGAGATATGTCTCGATCATTACGCGCGACGGCATCGAGCACCTGATCCCTAACGAGACGATGATTACCGAACCCGTATCCAACTGGACGCATTCCGATGCCAATACGCGCCTGCGGATACCGATCGGCGTGCACTACGACACCGACCTCGAACTTGCCACGCGGCTGGGCGTCGAAGCGGCGCAGAGCCAATCGCGGGTGCTCAAGGACCCGACGCCGCGCTGCCTGGTGAAGGGCTTCGGAGAGTCGGCGATCGATCTGGAGATCCGGTTCTGGATCCAGGATGCCGACAGCGGTGTTTCGAACATCAAGAGCGCCGTCATTCTGGAGGTCTGGCGGCTGTTCCGGGAGCACGAAATACAGATTCCGTATCCGCAGCGCGATCTGCACATCAAGAGCGGGGAGATCCCGTAAAAAAAGCGGCAGGATCAACCTGCCGCAAGCCCTTTTCCAGGGAGGGGGGATACAGTCGGGCAATCAGGAAGAACTACCGGAGTCGGGTTTCTTCTCGTCCTCCAGGAGAATATCTTTCCCGTTATCCTCCAATACTTTAGGACCGATACCTTGAACCTTTAACAGGTCTTCGACAGTCTCGAAGGGGCCGTTTTCCTCACGGTAGGTAACGATGGCCCTAGCCTTGGCGGGGCCGATGCCCCGCAGTTCGCGGGCTATCGTGTCGGCATCGGCCTCGTTGACGTTAACCGGTCCGCCGAATACCCAGATCGGCGCCAGGGCCGCAACGACCATAACGATCCATCTGTTCATGCTTGCGTCTCCTCTTAAGCCAAGCTCGCTCCAATAGGGAACGTAGACGGCGCAGGAGTTTGTTTTGCGCAAGGCAGCAAGGAAAGCGGGTAATGGGCCGCGTTTATCGAATTAGGCCGTACTCCGGCGATCAGGGTGCAAGTACCGAGATTAGGCGTGACGATTCCCACGCGCCGCACTCGTTGCATCGCCAGGCATGCGTTTCATCCAGATGTCCGCAGATGGTGCAGCGCCAGCGTGGCGGACCGCCGCTCGCCGCGCCCAGTTCGTCGATCAGCGCATGGAGCGACTCCTTCGAGAACTCCGCGGGATCGCCGGCGCCATACGTCCCCGCGAATGCGGGCAGTCTTTCCTTGAGCGAAGCGAACAGACACCGGGCTGAGGCCGGACACAGCAGATCGGGCTCCGTCAGAAGGGCGCAGGCGACGGCCGGTCCCAGAGCCGGATTCTCCGCCACAAGTCCATCGAGCAGTTCGCCGATTTGCTTGCCGGCAAATCCATGCCGTTCCGCCAGACCCAGAAGGATCAGTACGGCGGCTTCCGGAACGGAAGCCGCAAGGGCCAGGCTTCGGGCCGGATCACGCGGGTCCAGAACGGCCGGGTCAACCAGCAGTCTCGCGCTTTCACCCGTCCCTCGCGCCGCCTTGCGCCAGTAGCCGCGCGCCCGCCGCAGGTCGTCTGCGTCCGCGGCCCGCGCCGCCAGTTCGCACAGGTAATGGCAACGCAATCTCGACCCCAGCGAGGCGTCCTCGCTGCGGACCTGTTCAGCCACCCCGACGGCCCGCTCCCAGTCCGCCAGTTGCTCGCAAACACCCAGCTGCCGCTCCAGGGCGTTCAGTCGCAAGGGCAGGTATTCCGCGGTGCGCACGTAGGCTTCCTCCGCCCTGTCCAGCATCCCGGCTGCCCGGTAGTCGTCGCCGATTTCCAATCCGGCATGGGCCCGCGTAGCGGCGTCAAGATCCTCCCGTGCCGCCAGCGATTCGTGAATCTGCAGGGCCCTCCGCCAGTCGCCGCCGGACCGGAAATAGGCGGCCAGTTCAAATGCCGCGCCGGGTTCGCTGCTCTCCTCTTCCGCCTGTGCCAGGTAGGCGCTTACGGCCTTTTCCGAACGCCGGGGAAGTTGCTGCGCATATTCCCTGAACCGCCGGTGCAGGCCCCGCCCGGAATCGCCGGAGCGCGCATACCAGTAGCCCAGGGCGGCTGCAAGAATCAGACCACCCGCCATCGACACAAGGAAATCGGGAGGCATGGCGGACTAGTGCACTGCTAGGTTTCGGCCGGGGCGGTTCCTTTGGCGTCCTGGCGCGACTTCCTTCGGGCGGCGCGCCGCTTGAGCACGGCGCCGCCGGCGCACAGCAAACCGAAAAGCCAACCCAGGCCGAAGGCGACGGTAAACGCAAGCGGTTTGGACAAGCTTACGTCGGCGAACGCGAGGTCCAGTTCCACCGTCCCCCGGTTAAGCAGTGCGAGGATGCCGGCCAGGGAGACGACTGCGGCCAGCAGAAGAATATATGCGCCGCGTTTCAGCAAGCGTCCGGCTTTCATGGTTCGGCCTTAACGGCGCGCGGCATTGACTCGTTCGCGGAGCCGCTTCCCCGGACGAAACTTGGGGACGTACTTGCTCGGCAGCGCCACCGCTTCCCCGGTACGGGGGTTGCGCCCGATTCGCGCGCGGCGATAGCTGAGGCCGAAACTGCCGAATCCCCGGATCTCGATGCCCCCTCCGGAAGCCAGCGTCTGGCCCATCAGGTCTATGACGTGTTTGACGGACGCTTCCAGGTCGGAGGAAGAGAAATAGCTGAAGCGTTCGTCTTCAAGCAACCTGCGCGTGACGATCCGCACCAGTTCCGAGCGCGTTATTGCCTTGCTGGCGACCGAAGCGCTCATGTATCTTCGGCGTCCTCTTGCTGCTGGCTGCGCAGCAGTTCTCCGAGCGTGGCTCCCTTGATCCGGTCTCCCACCTCGGCTTCGTAGTCCCGCAAGGCCTGCGCCTCGGCCTGTTCCTCCATCGCCCGCACGGACATCGAGACCGTTCTGGACTTGCGGTCAACACCCACTATGCGTGCCTCGATCGACTGTCCGGGCTTGACCACCATGCGCGCGTCATCGACATGCTCGCGCGACAGTTCAGCGACCCGCATGCGTCCCTTCACGCCTTCACCGACCTCCAGTTCGACCATGCGCTGCTCGACGCCGGTAATGACGGCGGTCGCGACGCTGCCCTTGGGATGGTCCTTGAGGAAACTGGCCAGGGGATCGCCCTGCAACTGCTTGATGCCCAGCGAAATACGTTCCCGGTCCGCGTCCACCGAGAGCACGACGGCTTCGACATCCTGCCCCTTGCGGTAATTCCGTACCGCCTCCTCCCCGGGCAGGTCCCAGGAGAGGTCCGACAGATGCACCAGCCCGTCGATATTGCCCTCAAGCCCGATGAATATTCCGAAATCCGTCATCGAACGGACCTTGCCGGTCACGCGGTCGTCCCTCTTGTAATTGTTGGCGAAGTCCTGCCACGGATTCTCCAGGCATTGCTTCAGCCCCAGCGAAACCCGGCGGCGCTCTTCATTGATGTCGAGCACCATCACTTCGACCTCCTGTCCGACGTGAACGATCTTGCCCGGATTCACGTTCTTGCTGGTCCAGTCCATCTCCGATACGTGAACCAGCCCCTCAACGCCTTCCTCGATCTGCACGAAGCAGCCATAGTCCGCCACGTTGGTGACCTTGCCGAACAGTCGCGTGTGCGGCGGATAGCGCCGCCCGATGTCCACCCAGGGATCGTCGCCCAGTTGTTTGAGCCCAAGCGACACGCGGTTGCGTTCGCTGTCAAAGCGCAGGATCTTGACTTCCAGTTCCTCTCCCACGCGAACCACTTCCGACGGATGTTTGACGCGCCGCCAGGCCATGTCGGTGACGTGCAGCAATCCGTCGATGCCTCCCAGATCCACGAAAGCGCCGTATTCGGTGAGGTTCTTGACCACGCCCTTGACCACCTGGCCTTCCTCCAGGCTGGCCAGCAGTGCCGCGCGTTCGGCACTGTGCAATTCCTCGATCACCGCTCGCCGGGACACCACCACGTTGTTGCGCCGGCGGTCCAGCTTGATGACCTTGAAGTCCAGCTTGCGGCCTTCCAGGTAGGTGGTATCGCGGATCGGATGCATGTCCACCAGGGAACCGGGCAGGAACGCCCGAACACTGGAGACATCGACCGTGAATCCGCCCTTGACGCGCCCGCTTATGGCGCCCTGCACGATCTCTTCCTGTTCGAACGCCGACTCCAGGCGCTCCCAGACACGCGTGCGCTTGGCGCGCTCCCGGGACAGGCGGGTCTCGCCAAACCCGTCTTCCATCGAATCCAGGGCGACTTCGACCTCATCTCCTATGTCCACTTCCAGTTCGCCGGTCTCGTCGGTGAACTGGCTGGCGGGTATCAGCGCCTCGGACTTGAGTCCGGCGCTTACGGTTACGACCTCCGGTGATATATCGATCACCTGCGCCGAAAGTATTTCTCCCGGCCGGAAATTCTTGTCAGCGAGATTGGCTTCCACCAACTCTGCAAAACTTTCTGCCATTAAGGGCCTCAACGTAGTGCGGGCGTGCAATCCAGCTACGCTCGCGGTTGCCATTCCACGCGCCCGCCATCCTGGCCGGCGCCAATTCCGCTATCGGGCCGCCTTATCCGGCCAGACTTCCGTTACAAGACGCCACGCCTCTGTCCTGGTTTTCCGGATATCCAGTTTCGTGGTGTCCAGCACCACCGCATGAGGCACTACCTTAAGCGGCGCCAGCGTACGGGCCGAATCGCGATGATCACGATCGGTCAGATCGCGGATCAGGTCGCGCATATTAGCATTGATTCCCTTTTGCTTCAATTGGTTATGGCGACGCCGGGCACGTTCTTCCGGGCTCGCGGTGAGGTAGATCTGCAGCTCTGCATCCGGAAAAACCACCGACGCCATATCGCGACCCTCGGCCACCAGTCCGGGCGCCCTTCGAAAGGCGCGTTGTTGCCTGAGAAGAAAGTTCCGCACCGTCGCGAGTGGGGCAACGACCGACGCCGCCACGCCCGTTTCCTCTTCACGGATCGCGCTGCTGACATCTTCGCCGTTCAGGTAGATGACCTCGCCGTCGGGGGTGGCTTCCAGCTCGGGAGGCGAATCCGACAGGTGCGCGGCGATTCTGGCTTCCCCCGCATGGACCAGATCGGCGCGCAGCAACGACAGCGACACGGCCCGGTACAGCGCGCCGCTGTCCAGTCTCCGCCAACCCAGTCTCTCCGCGAGATATCGTGCGATTACTCCCTTTCCCGCCGCGGCAGGCCCGTCAATTGCGACGACCGGCGCCAACCGGGACCGAGGGCGTCCCGGGTTACTCGATTGACTCAAGACTCAAGCCCAGGTTGAGTGCGGTTTCGGCGAATCCCGGAAACGAAGTGTCAACGCAGTCCACGTCGCGGACGACGATCGGGTCCTGCGCCACCAGTGCGAGGATCGCGAAGGCCATCGCGACGCGATGGTCGCCCCGGCAGTCAATTTCCCCGCCGCGCACCGGGCCACCGCATATCCGCGCGCCGTCGGGAGTCTCTTCGCAGGCCACGCCGAGGGTCCTCAGTCCCGCGGTCATGGCCGAAATCCGGTCGCTCTCCTTGACCCGCAACTCCCCGGCGCCCTCGATTACGGTTTCCCCCATCGCGCAGGCCGCCGCCGCAAATACGGCCGGCATCTCGTCGATCGCCGCGGGAACGACCGAAGCGGGAAGCGTCGCGCCCTGGAGCATTCCGGGCTTCGCCATGACGTCCGCCACCGGCTCGGACCCCGAGGTGCGCCGCGCGGTGATCTGCAAGGTGCCTCCCATGGCGTCCATCAACCGAAGAAAGCCTGTGCGGGTCGAGTTCACGCCCACAGTGCCGACCTGTATCTCCCGCGGACCGATCAGTCCCGCCAGCAGCAGGAACGCCGCCGAGGAAAAATCGCCCGGAACGTCAATCCGCGCCGCCCGTAGCGGCTGCCTTCCCGTCAGGCAGGCTCGGCCGTTGGTCCGCTCGATCGAGACCCCGAAGCTGGGAAGCATCCGTTCCGTGTGGTCGCGCGTCGGCACAGGCTCGCCCACACAGGTTTCACCCCGGGCTCCCAGGCCCGCCAGCAATATCGCGGATTTCACCTGCGCGCTTGCCACCGGGAGCTTGTAGGAAACGCCCTTGATCCCGGCATTCTCCGCAATGCGCAACGGTGGCCGTCCGTCCTTGCCCAGGGCGTCGATGCGCGCGCCCATCCGGGCCAGAGGTTCGATGATCCGGCGCATGGGCCGGCGGCTGAGCGAGGCGTCGCCGTGCAGTTCGGCGGCCACGCCCTGACCGGCCAGCAAGCCGGCGAGCAACCGCATCGATGTACCCGAGTTGCCGCAATCCAGCAAGCGTCGAGGCGCTTTCAGGCTCGCTCCACCGCGCACGAGCAAGCGATCCGGGGCCAGCCGGGAAATCCGCACGCCCAACGCTTCCAGCGCCTTCGCCGTGGCGACGCAATCGTGCCCCGGAAGGAAATTCACGATCTCGCTCTCGCCCTCCGCCACCGCCGCGAGCATCACGGCGCGGTGGGAGATCGACTTGTCTCCCGGTACCGTTAACGGTTCGGGCGACGGCGTGGCGGGAATGCGGCTGGCGCGCCAGGACCTCAGAAGCGTCCTCCTTTCACGATTTCACCCCCAGGTCCCGTACCCGCCCCAGATCCCGCACACGCAAGATCCCCTCCATGCCGCGCAGACGCTTGAGCGCCGAGTCGGGGGCGTGGTCGTTGAGGTCCAGCATGGTGTAGGCAAGCCTGCCGCGCGACATGTTCATCATGGACTCGATGTTGAGATTCTCTTGCGCCAGCACGGCGGAAACCCTTGCCACGATCCACGGCACGTTTTCATTGGCGATCGTCAGCCGGAAACCAGCGCCGCGCGGCTGATCGATCACGGGGAAATTCACCGATCCGCGCACGTTGCCGTCTTCAAGGTAGGCCCGCAGGTTTTCCGCGGCAATGACGGCGCAGTTCACCTCCGCTTCGGAAGTGGAAGCGCCCAGGTGCGGGAGCAGGATCGCGCCCGGATGCCCCATCAGTTCGGGCTCGGGAAAATCGCAGACGTAGGACGACAGCCATCCCGACTTCAGGGCTTCAAGCACGGCGTCGCTCTTCACGATGCCGCCGCGGGCGAAGTTGAGCAGCACTCCCCCCTTGCGCATAGTGCTGATCAATTTCCGTCCCACCAGCCCGCGGGTTTCGTCCACCAGCGGGATGTGGACGCTGACGAAATCGGCGCCGGCGAACACATGCTCCAGGCTCTGCCCCTTGCCCACCTGCGAGGACAACTCCCAGGCCCGGTCAAGGGCCAGGGCGGGGTCATAGCCGAACACTTCCATCCCCATCCCTATCGCGGCGTTGGACACTTTCACGCCTACCGCGCCCAGGCCCACCACGCCCATGACCCGGCCGGCCAGTTCGCGGCCCGCGAACCGCTTCTTGTGCGCTTCCACGGTCTTGTGCAAATCGTCGGCAGGCACGTCCATTGCCCGCAGGTGGTCCCACGCCGGCAACAGGTTGCGGGCCGCCATCAGCATGCCGGCGACGACCAGTTCCTTGACGGCGTTGGCGTTGGCGCCGGGTGCGTTCAGCACCGGGATCCCCCGCTTTGCCAGGGCATCCACCGGGATATTGTTGACGCCGGCGCCGGCGCGCGCAACGACCTCCACGCTGTCGGGAATCGTTTCCGAGTGCAGGTCATGCGAACGCAGCAGGATCCCGTCGGGCGAATCGTCGTCGGACGGCGCCTTGTAGCTCTCCGCAGGCAGGCGTGCGAGTCCCTCGTTGGCGATATTGTTGTAAATCCGGATATTGAACATTGCTTGTTTCCAGTATGGCGGACGCCCGTGGGCGTCCGCCCGGGCGACGGCTTCAGGCCTTGCGTTCGAATTCCTCCATGAAGCCGACCAGCGCCTCGACGCCTTCTTCCGGCATGGCGTTGTAGATCGATGCGCGCATGCCTCCCACGGCTCGGTGGCCCTTCAGGCCATACAGGCCCTCGGCCTCGGAAGCTTCGAGGAAGGCCCCGTTCAACTCCCCGTCGGCGAGCGTAAACGGCACGTTCATCCACGAGCGCCAGTCCGGGTCCACGTGATTGGCGTAGAAACCGGAACCGTCGATGTAGTCGTACAGGCGCTGCGCCTTGCGCCGGTTGCGTTCCGCCATCCCGGCCACTCCACCCTGCCCGGCAACCCAGCGAAACACCAGCGAGGCCACGTACCAGGGAAATGTCGCCGGCGTGTTGAGCATGGACCCGGCGGCGGCGATTTTCCGGTAATTGAAGGCCAGCGGCGTATCTTCGGGCACGCGCTCCAGGAGGTCGCGGTGAATGATGACCACGGTCACCCCGGCCGGACCGAGGTTCTTTTGCGCACAGGCATAGATCAGCCCGAAGCGACCCACCGGAATCGGCCGCGAAAGCAGGGTGGAAGACATGTCGCAAACCAGCGGGGCGTAGCCCACGTCCGGCGGCGGGTCGATCTCCAGTCCGTGAAGCGTTTCATTCGCGGTGTAGTGGAAATAGGCAGCGTTTTCCCCCGACGCCCAGTCGTCGCGCGCCGGCACCGACCGGTACTGCAACGCTTCGCCGTCGGCAACGACCCGCAGCGGACGAAGCCTGGCCGCCTCGGACGACGCCTTGCGGCCCCAGTGCCCGGTTATCAGGTAGTCGACGCCCTGCCCTTCGCGGGCCAGTGTCATCGGGATCGTTGCGAACTGCAGCGTGGCGCCGCCCTGCATGAACAGGACCGCGTATTCGTCGGGAATCCCGAGCAGTTCGCGCAGGTCCCGCTCCGATTGCTCGGCGAGCTCGATGAACTGACGGCCCCGGTGGCTGTCCTCCATCACCGACAGGCCGCGCCCCTGCCAGCTCAGCAATTCCTCGCGGGCCTGCTCCAGCACGGCAAGCGGAAGGTTCGCCGGCCCGGCGCTGAAATTGAAAATCCGGTCCATGCCTATTGCGTGGAAGTGGGTTCTTCCTCGTCCCCCGCCAGAGTGCAGAACCCTGCGACGCGATCGCCCTTGTCGGGCCGCATCAGCCGCACGCCGTGCGAATAGCGTCCCTGTATGGAAACGTCGTCGACCGCCGTGCGCAGCAATGTCCCGCCGGCGGTCATCAGCATGGCCTCGTCGCCTTCCCGAACCAGCGCGGCGCCGATCAGCTTGCCGTTGCGCCCTTCCGTTCGAATCGAAATCACGCCCTGCGCCGCCCTGCCCTTGCGCGGGAACTCGCTCACGACCGTCCGCTTGCCGAAACCCTTGGTGGTGGCCTGCAATACCCAGGCATCGTCGGCTTCGCCGTTCACGATCAGCGCCGCCACGACCCGGTGCTTCTTCTTGAGCCGCTGGCCGATCACGCCGGCCGCGATACGCCCCATCGGCCGCACGGTGGACTCGGAGAAGCGTGCGGCCCGCCCATTGCTGGCCAGCAGGATGACGTCGCTGTCGCCATCGGTGATCGCCGCCTCCACCAGGCGGTCCTTCTTCTTCAGGCTAAGCGCATAAATGCCGGTGCGGCGGATCTTCGCAAACGCGTCCAGTCGGGTCTTCTTCACCCGCCCCTTGCGCGTGGCCATGAACACGAAACGCCCATGGTCGAAGGAATCCACCGGCAGGACCGAATTGACCTGCTCGCCCTCCTCGAGTCCCGGCAGCAGGTTGGCGATCGGCAGCCCCCGCGTTGCACGGCTCTGCGTGGGTATCTCGAAGGGCCGGAGTTGGTACACCCGCGCCCGGTCGGTAAAGCACAGCAGCGTCGAGTGCGAATTCGTCACGAACAACTGGTCGATGAAGTCCTCCTGACCGACCGAGGCGCCGCGCTTGCCCCGCCCTCCCCGTCCCTGGGTCCGGAAGGTCTCCAGTTCCTGCGTCTTCACATAGCCGCGCCAGGACAGGGTGACGAGCACGTCGCGCCGCGGAATCAGGTCCTCGTCGGCAGTGCGCGTGTAGTCGGCGATGATTTCGGTGCGGCGTTCGTCGCCGTACTCGCCGCGCAACTCGACCAGTTCATTGCGCACCACTTCAAGCAGCCGGTCCGGATCGCGCAGAATTGCCGTCAGCTCTTCCATCGTCTTCAACAGTTCGGCGTATTCCTCGAGGATCGCCTCCTGCTCAAGTCCTGTCAGGCGCTGCAGGCGCAACTCCAGTATCGCCCGCGCCTGGCGCTCGCTGAGGCGGTACCCCCTGTCGCTCAGGTTGGGAAGCTCCGTCAGCGCCGCCTGCGCCCTCTCGAGCATCCCGCGCACCGCGCCGGGCGCCCAGATTCTCGCAGTGAGCGCTTCGCGCGCCTCCTGTGCGTTGCGCGAAGCCCTGATCAGCGCCACGACCTCGTCGATGTTGGCCAGCGCCACCGTCAGGCCCTCCAGGACATGCGCCCGGGCCTTGGCCCGGCGCAGATCGTGGACGCTGCGCCGCGTGACCACGTCGCGCCGGTGGTCGAGAAAATGCTCCAGCATCTGCTTGAGGTTCAGCAACTGCGGGCGGCCTCCGCACAGCGCGACCATGTTGATGCCGAAGCTCGATTCCAGCGGCGTGCGGCGATACAGGTTGTTGAGGACGATCTCGGCGCTGACGTCGCGGCGCAACTCCACCACCACGCGGGTGCCGTCCTTGTCGGACTCGTCCCGGACTTCCTGGATGCCGGCGATCTCCTTCTTGCGGGCCAGCAACGCGATCTTTTCAACGCAGCGGGCCTTGTTCACGCGGTACGGAAGTTCCGTGATAACGATGGAATCCCGCGCCTGCCCCTCCTCGATCTCCGCCCGGGCCCTGAGCCGGATAGTCCCGCGGCCCGTACGGTAGGCCTCGGCCATGCCGGTTTCGCCCACGATCTGGGCCGCGGTCGGAAAGTCCGGTCCGGGCACGTGCTCCATCAGCCCGGCAATGCCGATATCGGGCTCGCGGCTCAGGGCCAGCGCCGCATCGATGACTTCGCGCAGGTTGTGCGGGGGGATATTGGTGGCCATTCCCACGGCGATCCCGGAAGCGCCGTTGACCAGCAGGTTGGGAAGCCGGGCCGGCAGCACCGTCGGCTCCTGTTCCGCCCCGTCGTAGTTGTCGGCGAAGTCCACCGTATCGCGGTCGATATCGACGAGCATCAGCGCGGCGATGGGCGCCATGCGAATCTCGGTATAGCGCATCGCCGCCGGCGCGTCGCCGTCCATGGAACCGAAGTTGCCCTGGCCGTCCACCAGCGGGTAGCGCAGCGAGAAATCCTGCGCCATGCGAACGATCGCGTCGTAAACGGCCGTATCGCCGTGCGGATGGAACCGGCCTATGACGTCGCCGACGATCCGGGCCGACTTCTTGTAGGGCCTGTCATGCAGGTTTCCCAGCTCCCGCATGGCGTGCAGGATGCGCCGATGAACGGGTTTCAGGCCGTCGCGAACATCGGGGAGGGCCCGGCCCACGATGACGGACATCGCATAGTCCAGATAGGACCGGCGCATCTCCTCTTCGAGCTTTACCGGTACGATTTCAGGGGCTGGCCCGGCCATGCACAAAACGCGCCGCGACAGACGCGGCGCAGTACGGCTTCTACAGCGTCAATTCTACCATCAGGGGCATGCCCCTAATACGAGCGCGGCATGCCGAGGACGTGCTGTCCGATGTAGCTCAGGATCATGTTGGTGGACACGGGCGCGACCTGGTAGAGGCGCGTCTCGCGGAACTTGCGTTCCACGTCGTATTCCTCCGCGAATCCGAATCCGCCGAAGGTCTGCACGCAGGCCTCCGCCGCCTCCCAGGCGGCCTCGGAAGCCAGCAGCTTGGCCATGTTGGCCTCCTTGCCGGTGGACAGCCCCTGGTCGAATTTCTCCGCCGCGTCAGCGACCATGAGAGCGGCAGCTTCGACCGACGCATAGGCACGGGCAATCGGGAACTGCACGCCCTGGTTGCGGCCGATCGGCCGGCCGAACACTTCCCGCTCGCCGGCATAGGCCGCGGCCCTGTCGATGAACCAGCGTCCGTCGCCGATGCATTCGCCGGCGATCAGCGTGCGCTCGGCATTCATACCGTCCAGAATGTAGCGGAAGCCCTGCCCCGCCTTGCCGATCAGGTTCTCGGCCGGCACCCGCACGTCGTCCATGAAAACCTGCGTCGTGGCGTGATTCATCATGGTGCGGATCGGGGTGATGCTCAGGCCCGGCGCCTCGCGCATGTCAACTATCAGGACGGACAGGCCTTCGGTCCGCCGCTCGACCTCCTCGCGCGGGGTGGTCCGGGCCAGCAGGATCATCAGGTCGGAGTGCTCCGCCCGCGATGTCCAGATCTTCTGGCCGTTGACCACGTACTCGCCATTCTCCAGCCGGGCGGTCGTGCGCAATGCCAGCGTGTCGGTGCCGCTGCCCGGTTCGGTGACGCCGAAAGCCTGCAGGCGCAGATCGCCCGAGGCGATGCCCGGGAGCCAGCGCTGCTTCTGTTCGCTGCTGCCGTGACGAAGCACCGTGCCCATCGTATACATCTGCGCGTGGCAGGCGCCGGCGTTGCAGCCGGACCGGTGAATCTCCTCCAGTATCGCGGTGGCCGCCACCAGGCCCAGGCCGCTGCCGCCGTACTCCTCCGGGATCAGAGCGCCCAGAAAGCCGCTGTCCGTCATGGCCCGCGTGAATTCCGTGGGATAGGCCCGCTCGCGGTCCAGTTCGCGCCAGTATTCCCCCGGAAAATCGGCGCACACCGCCTGCACCGCCTCCCGAATTTCCGTGAGTTGTTCCTTATCCATGAGCTTCGATACCGGTGGAGTTCAAAGAATTGCGCGGGAAGCCCCGCCGTCGGCCGTAATCGAACGCCCGGTGACATGCGGGGCGGCATCGCTCGCCAGAAACGCAACCAACCGGGCGATTTCGCCGGTTGTTCCCAACCTCTGCTGGGGAATCGCATTGAGAAAACTCTGTTCCTCCTCCTCGGGCGTCTTGCCGCTGCGCGCCGCAAACGACTCCATCATGCCTTCCCAGCGGCCCGTCCTCGTGGGACCGGGATTGACGGCGTTGATGACTACGCCGTGTTCGGCCACTTCGCGCGCCAGTCCGGCGGTGACCGCGAGCAAGCCGGCATTCGCCGCGGCGCCCGGCAACATCCGCGGGTCCGGTTCGCGCCCCGAATTGCCCACCAGCGTCACGATCCGCCCATAGCGCCGCTCGACCATGCCGGGCAGGACCGCCCGGATCATCCGGATGGTGGCCATGAACTTGAGCGCCATGCTTTGTTCCCAGACCGAATCCGGTATTTCCCAGAACAGGCCGCCGGCCGACGCTCCGGCGCAATTGACCAGAACGTCCACCCTGCCGAAGGCCTTTTCGGCGGAAGCCGCGACCGTACCGGCCGCCTCGGGGGAAGTCAGGTCCGCCGCCAGCCAGCGTGCGCTGTCGCAACCGGCCTTCCCCAGTTCCGTCGCCAGTTCCTCAAGATCGCTTTCCGTGCGGGCACAGAGAAACAGCGTCGCGCCCTCGCGAGCCAACTCAAGCGCGCAGGCCGCGCCAAGACCGCCGGTGGCCCCGGTAATCAGCGCAACCTTTTCGTTCAACTGCAAGTCCATACCGCCGCGCATTATCCCGCAGTTTTCGCTACTGCGGTCCAGCGTGGAACAGCTTGCGATGTTCGCTGGCGAGGATTCAGGGCCAGTCGCGCGAAACGCTGACGAAGGACCCCCTGGACTGCGAGGCCATCAGCCAGTAGTAGCCGGTGGCGGCCGGATCCCCGTCCATCGGGTAGAACAGCACATTGACCGGAATCCCCGAGGGCAGATCGCGCACCGCGCGGGTAAAGAACCGTTCGCGCGCCCGCGTATCCACCCATCCGACGCGCGAGGGAGGGCTGGCGCCCTGCGTCGGCAGTCCGTCGGTCAGCAGGTACACGTTGTCCGGCAACGGCTGCATCGCGCGTATCGCGCGCATCGCCGCATGCAGGCTGGTACCGCCCCTCGGCGCGAACTCGCGCAAGGCCTCGATCGCTTCGGTCACCCGCGCACCGTCGGCGACGCTGAGCCACTCCCCGTCCGTGCCCTCAAGAATGCTCCTGTGTTCCACCCCGAAGATATAGACCTGAAAACGCTGCTGCGGCTCCAGGCGCGTGGTGATCCAGTCGACCGAATTCACGACCTGGACCCACTTCGGGGCGCGGGGTTTGAGTTCCTCTTCCATCAGGCGAAAGCGCAACACGTCGATATAGGTGCGCCCCAGCATGCTTGCGGACGCATCCACGAGGATCATTACCCGGTCGCCGCCCATCTGCATGCCGGTCAGGTATTGCCGCGCGCCCTCGCCCTCGAAACCGCGCACGCGCTGCCCCGCTCCTTCCTCCGCCTCGGCGACCCGCGCCTCAAGTTCCTGCTGCATTTCCCTGAGCCGGTCCACGTCGGCCCGCAGCTTCTCTACCGACTCCTGGCTCTGCGTCCCCAGGCGCTCGTATTCCGCCAGTTCGGCCAGCAACGCGGCAAGCCGTTCGCGCAGCTTTCTCAGCTCCTCGATGGCCGTTGCGCGGCGCTCGTCGAGCGTATCGCGCTCACCCCGCAACTGCAGCAGGTCCTTTCGCCCCTCCAGGACCTCCTCTTCGAGGCGCGTGGACTCGCTGAGCAGATCGATACGCTCGGCGTCCGCCCGCAAGCGCACCTGGGCGTTGATGATCACGAAGAACAGCACGACCGCGCCGAAGCCGCAGGAAATGATGTCCAGAAACGACATGCTGAATACGTGAAAGCGCCTACGAGCCATCGCCGCCCACCTCGCGCGTGATCAGGAACTCCAGCGGCCCCACGCCCACCACGTCCCCCCCGCGCAATGGCGCCGAATCCGCCACCGGCGCGCCATTCAGGTTGGTTCCGTAACGGCTGTGGTCATGCAAAACCGCCTGTCCATTCTCCAGCACCACGGTGCAGTGGTGTCGTGAAATTCCACCTTCCGGCGAGAGCACGATCGACAGGCCCCCGGACTGCGGAGACGAGCCGAGATGCAGGCCTTCAGCGCCTATCCGCCAGGCCCGGCCGCCGAACACGACGTGCGTCGGCGTCCGTTCTCCCCCTTCCCCGTCGCCGCCGGCAGGCGGCGCAACTCCATCCGGCCGGGAAATTCGCCCCGTGTCCGGCCCGCCGGGCAAGTCGAGGGCCGGCAAGGACGTAAGCAGCACATAGCGATCCCTCGCTCCCGACGCAGGACCGAAACGCTCCAGCGCGCCCAGCGCCGCGGCGCCCGCCGGCAGGACCTGGACCTCGGCGGCGAGCAGGCGAGCGAACACGTCGGCGCAGCCGGGAACCTCGGCGAGGACCCCCGACAGGTATATGTCCGCTGCCTCGGGGCCCGTGCACCACGATCGCATGCGATTCCCCGCCCCCCCCAACAGCCGCTCGACCGAGACAAGAAAGTCATCGCGGCTCAGGATCGCAGTGGCGGTTACGGGCGCCGCTTCAAGTTGGGCCCTGAGCTCGCCGCCGGTCAGGACAGCCTGAAGCCATGAGTCCAATCGGTCGGCCAGTTCCTGTTCGGTGGCGGGCAGATCCAATGGATCAAAACGGGAACCCGCCACGAACCGGCCGGCAACGTAGCCGGTCATGGCCGCTCGGAGGTGACGCAGTCCCGGGCGGCCGTCGTACAGAATCTCCTCGCGCCGGATTCGGCCGTCGCGCGGCATGAGCCGGGAAACCGCCAAACGCTCGGGGGTAGCTTCAATGTGCAGGCAGGCGCGGCCCGCCGCCGCGCCCCGCACCGCGGCCACCCCGCTTTCGACCAGCCCGGCCACCGGCAGCCCGGCTTCCTCGGCGATGCCCAGCAGCAGTGCAAGGCGGTCTTCCGCAACGCCCGGCGGAATGACCAGCACCACACCGCTTATGTCTCCCACGGATTGCCGAAAGCGCTCCCACAGCCCCTGCATTTGCCCGTGGGCCAGGTCGGCATAGCTGCGATATCCCCGCGCCGGCCTGGGCAGGGGCTCATCCGACAGCATTTCCCAGTAATTGCGGTAACTGCGCGCGGGGTCGCGCCGCGCCTCTTCGGCCGCTTCCCGTCCGAACGCCACCCGGCGCTTTTGCACCAGCGCCACGCCCGGCTCGTTGAACAGCACTCCGGCGGCGGTAGCGCCTACCAGCGCCGCTCCATTGACTTCCAGCGCGACCAGCGCCATGCCGGCTCGCCGCGGCTCAGTCGCCCTGCAGGCGGCGGATCAGCCGTTCGTCGCAGTAATCCGAGGTCTCGAAGACCAGTCGCTCCTGCAACAACTGAAGCTGGTGGACCAGGAACATGATGAAAATGCTGACCAGCAGGGCAAAGAAGGTGGAATTGAAGGCCACGCCGAGGCTCTCGGTAACGCCGCTGATGTCGCCTTCCACGGCCCGATAGGCAAGCGTCAGCGCCTGGCCGATCCCGCGCACGGTGCCGATAAAGCCGATCGAGGGGATCGCCCAGGCGATGTATCGGATCATCGACAGTTCGGATTCCAGTCGCTCGGCTTCGGCGTTGACCAGCGTCTGTGTAGCCGAAGAGACGTCCTGCACATTGCCCGTGGCGCCGAAGCGCTGCAGCGCGCTGAGCAATACGCGCGGCAACAGCAGGCGTTGCTGCGATTCGGGCAGCGCACGCAATTGGCGCGCGTGCTCGCGCGTGTCCTCGGGCAGTATGCGCACGCCTTCCGCCAACGGCAGCAGATCGCGCTGCAGCAGCGAGCGCTCGCGCAGCGCCCCACGCGCCTTGTAGCCCATGATCGCCAGCGCCCAGAGCGCCAGGATCAGGCAGGCCTCCTGCTCGAAGTCGCGCACGATCACGTACAGCGAGCGTTCGGGCACGTACTCGGCGTCCTGTTCCAGCAGTATCCGCTGCTCTTCCATGACCGCGTTGGCCTGCGGTCGGATCCAGGCCACGTACATCGCATGCACCAGGATCACCGACAGGAACAGCGAAAAAAGCTGAAAAACGAATTCGACCGGTAACTGTCTTCTCATCGATTGCTCACTGGTGTCGCGGGGGGCGGGGCGTCAGGACACGCCGAAGATATGCGCTGCCCTCGTCCCAGCCCTTCGTGTGCGGCGACTCGGGAAACTCCAGCTCGGCCACCGCGCAGGTAGGGAACTTTCCGTAGAGCACCGCGAAAGCCTCCTCTTCGCCTTGGCCGGCCAGGTACAGCGCCAGTTCCTGCAGGGCGGGATTATGGCCCACCACCATGATGTCGCCGGTGCCCTCCGGCAGTGCGTGCAGGCACTGCAGCACGGTTCCCGGACTGAAGGTGTACAGCCGTCGCATGACCTCGATGCTGAGGTCGGCGGGAAGGCTGGGCAGGACACCGCACAGCGTCTCCACCGCCCTGCGTCCGGCGGAACACAGGATTCTCTCGGGGGCGCATCCCACGGCCGCCAGTTTCTCTCCCATCGCGGGCGCATTCTTCCGGCCCCTGGGGGCCAGCGCCCGGTCGAAATCGTCGGCGGAATACGGCCCCGCCTTGGCATGACGCAACAGCCACAGGCGCTTCATGACGGAACGAGGGGGGCGCGCCCTCCTCTCCAGGAATTGCTCATAACTCCTGTATGCTACTCCGATCATGGGGCACATTCCACGCCATCCCGGAACACGCAAATGACGCCCGCGTCCGCCAAGCCGCGAGCGTTGAGCGAGGTGGAACGCGTCGCCGGCCGCCTGATCAACCGCGAGCTGTCCTGGCTGGAATTCAACACGCGGGTGCTGGAGGAAGCCGGCAACGAAAACCACCCGCTGCTGGAGCGCGTGCGGTTTCTGTCCATCTCCGCCAGCAACCTCGACGAGTTCTACATGGTGCGCGCGGCCGGGCTCATGGCCCAGGTGGCGGCAGGCGTCACAAAGACCAGTGCCGACGGGCTGACCCCCGGCGAACAGCTCGAAGCCATACGCGAACAGGTAAAGAGGCTTCTCAAGGCCCAGTCCGGGCGCAGCGCGCAGTTGCTGGCCGAATGCCGCGAGGCCGGGGTGGCGGTGGTAAAGCCCGAGGAACTGGGCAAGCAGGCCCGTGAGTGGCTGTCGCGATGGTTCGAGAACCAGTTGTTTCCGGTGCTGACTCCCCAGGCGGTCGATACGGCGCACCCCTTCCCCTTCATTCAGACCGGCTGCCTGGTGTACGTGCTGCGGCTGATGCGGCCCGCGGACAAGCACGAGATCAACGGCCTGGTCCTTGTCCCCCCGCAGATCGAGCGGTTCGTGCGTGTTCCCGGCAAGGCCCTGCGCTTCGTCGCCGTCGAGGAAATCATCGCCCGCAACTTCAGGCTGCTGTTCCCCGGAATGAAGATCCTGGGCCACGGCATCTTCCGCATCAGCCGCGACAGCGACCTTGAAATCGACGAAGAAGCCGAGGACCTGGTACGGACCTTCGAGACCGCCCTGCTGCGGCGCCGCAGAGGCAACGTCATACGGGTGGAAGTGGCGGCCGGCATGCCGAAGAACTTCCGCCGGTTCGTTCTCAAGGCGTTCAACGCCTCGCACGCGCATGTCTTCAACATCGACGGCATGCTGGGGCTGGCGGACATCAAGCAGATCATCACGGACCAGCGCCGCGACCTGCAGCACGAGCCGCTCAACGTGCGCTTCCCCGAACGGGTACGCGAGTATGGAGGCGACATTCTCGCCGCCATACGCGCCAAGGACTTCGTCGTGCAGCATCCGTACGAGAGCTTCGACGTGGTCGTGCAGTTCCTGCGCCGCGCCACCGACGACCCGGCGGTCGTGGCCATCAAGCAGACCCTTTACCGCACTTCCGAGGACTCGCCGATCGTCGAGGCGCTGATCGCCGCCGCCGAGGCCGGCAAGCTGGTCACCGCCATGGTCGAGCTTCGGGCGCGTTTCGACGAAGCGGCGAACATCCGCTGGGCGCAGGAGATGGAGCGCGCCGGCGTGCAGGTCGTCTACGGCTTCATGGAACTCAAGACCCACGCCAAGGTATCGCTGGTGGTGCGCAGGGAAGCGGGCGAATTGCGGACCTATACGCACTTCGGCACCGGCAACTACCATCCGGTCAACGCGCGCGTCTATTCGGACCTGAGCTTCTTTACCTGCGACGCGGCCCTGGGGCGCGACACCGCGCGCCTGTTCAATTACATGACAGGCTACGCGACGCCCGAGGACATGGAAAAGCTGGTTTACGCGCCGGCTCAGATGAAAAGCAGCCTGGTCGAGTTGATCGAGGAGGAAGTCGTCCATGCCCGCGCCGGGCGTCCGGCGGAGATCTGGGCCAAGCTCAACTCGCTCGTGGACCCCGAGATCATCGACTGTCTCTACCGGGCGAGCCAGGCCGGGGTGCGGATCGAACTCTACGTCCGGGGGATTTGCTGCCTGCGCCCGGGCGTACCCGGCATGTCTGAGAACATCCAGGTGCGCAGCATGGTCGGCAGGTTCCTGGAGCACTCGCGCGTCATGTGTTTCGGCGCCGGCCACCAGCTTCCTTCCACAGAGAGCAAGGTTTACGTATCGTCCGCCGACTGGATGCCCCGCAACCTGCATCATCGCGTGGAGACACTGGTGCCGATCGAGAACGAGACGGTCAAGCGGCAGCTCGTGGAGCAGGTCCTGATGGCGAACCGCTTCGACGTGATGCAGAGCTGGCAACTCGGACCCGACGGCGCTTACCGCCGCCTTGACCATCAATCGGGCGATTTCAGCGCCCACACCTGGTTCATGACCAATCCGAGCCTTTCCGGCCGCGGCAGCGCCCTGCGGGAGTCGCGTCCGGCCATGCCCGGCGAACTGTTTCCCGAGACCGGGGGGCCCACCGCCGCGGAAGACGAACCCCGCCCGACACTGGTCAAAGCCGCCGTCTGACAGCCAGTGCCGGGCGTATTGCGAACCAGCCCCGCGACCCCAAGCGAGGCGCCGGTAGCCGTGATCGACATAGGCTCGAACTCCGTTCGCCTGGTCGTCTACGAAAACGGCGGGCGGGCGCCCCTGCCGATATTCAACGAAAAGGTCCTGTGCGGGCTCGGCCGCGGGCTGGACCGGACCGGCAGAATGCCCGGGGACGGTATCCGCCTGGCCCTGGAGAGCCTCCACCGGTTCGCCCGCCTGTGCCCGCAAATGGGCGTTCTTGAAGTGCAGGCGGTCGCGACCGCGGCGGTCCGGGAGGCGAGTAACGGGCCGGAGTTCCTCGATACCGTGCGCTCCGAATGCGGCCTGGATGTCCGCTTGTTGACGGGCAACCGGGAAGCCGAGGTGTCTGCCGGCGGAGTCCTGAGCGCAATTCCCCGGGCGAGCGGCGTTGCGGCCGACCTGGGCGGCGCCAGCCTGGAACTGACGCTCCTGGACAACGGGAGTGTGGCGGAGCGCGTTTCACTGCCGCTGGGCACGGTGCGCGGAAACGGCGAGGTGTCCATCGGGGAAAGCCGGGAGACCATTCGGGGCCAGCTTGACGGGTTGGACTGGCTGCCGCGGGCGCGCGGACAGTCCCTGTACCTGGTAGGAGGCTCCTGGCGGGCATTGGCCCGAATCCACATGGACGAATCCGGCTACCCGCTGCATGTCATACATCACTACGCGCTGGAGGCCGCCGACGCTTCGGAATTCTGCGGGATGCTGGCCGACTGGCCCCGCACGCGCCTGGAATCGGCCAAGGGACTGCGGGCCGACCGGCTGGAGTCCCTGCCCTTTGCGGCGGTCGCCCTGCAATCCGTGCTGGAGCGCAGCGGCGCCGAGCGGGTCGTGTTTTCCGCCAACGGCCTGCGCGAAGGCTGCCTGTACGAAGCCCTGACGCCGCTTGAACAGCAGATAGATCCCCTGCTGTGGCTGTGCGAGAGCGCTGCCCGGCGCATGGGCCGCGGGGGCTCGGGCGGCGACCTTCTGGCCGGGTGGATCGCGCCGGCGCTGGAAGGACTGGTGCCTGACAAGCTCAGGCTGGCTGCCTGCCACCTGTCCGACATCGGCTGGTCCGAACATCCCGACTACCGGGCCGAGCAGGTATTCCTGCGCATATTGCGCATGCCGCTGACCGGCGCCGATCACCGCGAACGAATCATGCTCGGCCTGGCCGTCGCATCGCGCCACGCCGCCATCACCCCGACACTGAAGCGCCTGGGCCTCGGCACGCTCGTCGACAAGAAAGAGAAGCGCCAGGCAGTCTGTATCGGCCTGGCCATGAGGCTTGCCTACACGATTTCCGGCGGGGCCGTCAGCGTCCTTGAGCAATTCCGCCTGCAGCGGAAACCGGAAGAACTCGTGCTGACGGCGCCGGAAGGCGCCCACATCCTGGTCGGGAACACGGTCCAGCGCCGCTTGCGCGTCCTGGCGGAAAGGCTCGACCTCGACTATCGGATCCGTCTGCGCGCCTGACGGTACGGCGCGCTAAATATCGGTTGGCCACACTACCGGGTTGTCGGCCGACAGGGGCTCCGAAGGCGTGAACTCCTCCAGCACCTCATCGCTGCCCAGCGCCTCCTCGATGCGGGCCAGGTCTTCCTCGATCGAGGTCACCTCCGTGGACAGCTCTTCCTCCACGGGAGATCCGTCTTCTCCCCGGGCCGGCGCATCGGCCGGAGTTGCATTGGAGGGCGGGATGCTCTCCCGCCCAGCGGGCACGCCCTCGTTGTCGGGCGCCGCGTCCTCTGCGGTCCTGTCCTGCTGCGCGAGCCCCAGCCATCCGCCCACACGTTCGGCGGCCCAGGTCAGGCCAACGGCCAGGCCGATAACGGCGACAACTGCGACGACCTTCTTCATTCGGGTTCCTGCAACTCGGCGTAGCGCGCCAGGCGAAATCCTACATCGAGCCTCTCCTCCTCGCCAAAATCGCGGAACGCCCAGCGCAGTTCGCGCAGCGTCCCGTGCAGCCAGCCCGAACCGCGGATCACGTAAAAACGCCCCTCCTGCGGACCGCGCGGGTCCACCTCGAAGCCGGGATAAAGCGTATCGGTGCCGTAGTAATCGCCCGTCCACTCGGCCACGTTGCCGCCAAGATCGTAGAAGCCCAGCGGGTTGGCCGGAAACGAACCGACCGGGGCCGTGAAGGGAAAGAAGTCGTTGTAGGCGCTCAGCACGTTGGTGACGAGGCTGCCGGCCGACTGGTCCGCGTAGTTGCCGGAGCGTGCCGGAGGAGGCATGCGCTCACCCCAGGGATAGCGCGAATTCCCCGCGCCGCCCCGGTAGCGGGCCGCCCAGACCCACTCCGCCTCGGTCGGCAGGCGATAGCCGGTCCCCGGCTCGGTCACCGGAATCAGCCGGCCGGAACGGCTCTGATACTGAAGCGGCAGGTTTTCCTGCGAACTCAGCCAGTTGCAGAAGGCCGCGGCGGCCTGCCAATCGACGTTCACCGCGGGGCTGCTGTCGGCCGCCAACGAACGGAAGCGCTCGGCCCCGGAGGTGTGGTTGGGAATGAAAGCGCGAAATTCCCGGTTGGTGACTTCCTTGACGCCCAGGTAGTAGCGTTTCGTGAGCCTCACCCTGCGGCGCACCTCGTTGTTGCGCCATCCCTGCGAACCGCGCTGCGATCCCATCTCGAACTCGCCGGGGAACAGCATGACCATTGACGCTCCCTGCGACGTTTCGATTTCCGTGGGCTGGGCGGCCAGCATCTGCTGCCGCGGCGTCAGGAGTTCCACTTCCACCTCCTGCGGATAGGCGGGCTGCGGAACGACCTCGCGCGACTGCGCCACGTAGCCTTCCAGGCTGAATTCGAGCTGTTGCTCGGTTGAAGGCAATTGAAGGTCCAGCGGGGTCCGACCGGCTGGCTGTCCGTTGACGCTGACCTGCGCTCCGGACGGACGGCTCAACAGGCGAATGGTACCCAGACGCGGCTCGAGACGAATGGTCAGGGACTGCTCGGCGCCCCGACCCAGCGTCACCGTGCGTTCCTGCGACTCGTAGCCCGCCCGGGCCACCACCACGCGGTGCGCCCGGTCCGGGCTCACCTCCACGGTCGCAGGCGATCCTCCGCGAAAGTCCCCGTCCACGGTAATGCTGGCGCCCGGCGGGTCCGTCCGCACGCGAAGCACGCCTGCGGCAGGTTGCAGGCGGATGACGGGCAGGACCTGCGGCGAGCCGGCAACCACGGTCAGCCGTTCGCGATGCGTGGCGAATCCCGGCCTGGAGAACGACAGCATGCGTTCGCCGGACAGCAATTCCACGGTTGCCGGAGTTGTTCCCAGGACCTGTCCTTCCGATCGCAATTCAGCCCCCGGCGGATCGCTGCTGGCGAGGACCTCCGCCCAGTCCGGCTCCAGTTCGGCTCTGAACGGCTCCAGGTCGCCGCCGCCCTCCACGGCCAGCGCAATGCTCAGGTCCTTGTAGCGGAGCGCGCTTACGCTCAGGGCGTAAGTGCCCGGGCTCAGCGAGATTTCCTCGCCGGGGGAAAACACCTGGTCCACGCCCTCGATACGAATCTCCGCGCCGGCCACGGCATCCACGACCACCCGTCCGGGCAAAAGCCGCATCGCGAAGCGAAATTCCTGACTGCCTTCGCCCCCCACCTCGATCTCTTCGTCCAGCGGGTAATAACGTTCCCGTTCAGCCCTGACCCGGTACCGGCCTTTCCAGAGAAGATAGCGGGACCCCACGTGCGGAGTGGGCAGCAGCGCGTCAACCTCAACGGCAACGTCGGCGGGCTCCACTTCAATCAGCACGCCTTCCGCGGTAAACACGAAGACGGCGCTGACGCCCAGCAGCGCCAGCAGCACGCCTGCCGCCAGGCGCAACCACAGGCGGCCCTTGTGCGCCGGCACGGAGCGCGAATCTCCGGCAGGCCGGCGAACCGCTATTTCGGCCGTGGCGTCTTCGTCGTCGGCCAGTTCGGGCGGCCTCGTGTCCCAGGCCTGCGCCAGGTAGCTCACATTCAGGCGCATAGCTTCGGGCGAAAGCGAGTCCACCGTTACCTCCGCTCCGGCAATGGCGAGCCGATCGCCTTCCTCCAGCCACTGTGCGCCGCTGATCGGCTCGCCGTTCAGCAGAAGGCCGGAAATGCCCGGATAGCACTGCACCAGGGCCCGGTCGTCGAGGAGATTGATGCTGGCCGCCGGAGGCGCGCCGGCCGGGCCGGGGAGGCGAATATGCGCGCCCGCGCCGCTGCCCAGCAGCACGGGCAGCTTGTCCGCCGCGAGCGTGCGCTCGCCCTCGGGCAGCACGAGAACCACATCACGCGCCATGTTTCACGCCCCCCGCGTCAGATGGGATCCGTGCAGACCAGAACCAACGGCTCCGGCAGTCCTTCCGGCTCCACGACGAACTCGCGGCGCACGTCACGAAAGCCGTCACGGGTCCCGACGGCGGTGTAGGCGCCGGGGCGTAGCTCAAGCATGCGACTGTCGAAACTTCCCAGGCGGCCAACGTGAAAAATGGTCACTTCGGTGAGACCGTCGGAACGCAGCCACACCGGCGCCGGCGTGGCTGCCACCGCCAGGGCCTGCTCGAGGCGGCCGATCTGCCCGTTAAGGCGCGCGCCCGGACCGGGAATGGCCGCGGCTTCGTCCAGCAGCCGTTTGCCGCGCTGCCAGGCATCGTCCCGGTTCAACGTCCGGGCGTTCGCGATGGTGGTTTCCAATGCATCGTCCAGCCGCGCACGCCCCTCGGCCTCCGCCAGCCCGCGTTGCGCTGCGACGATGTTCGAGTCGATCTCAAGCATGCCGCGGTAATTGGCGGCCGCCCTGGGCCAGTCTTCCGCGAACCTGCCCGCCATCGCGGCCGCCTGGAACTGCGCCAGCCGCTGCCCGCGTTCCTCCAGTTCCAGCGCGGCAAGCGCTTCGACCGGCCCGGGATCGTTCGGACGCTGTTTCCGTGCGGCCTCGAACGCAGTCCGGGCCGCTTCGACATCGCCCTCTCCCAGCGCCGCATGACCGCGCGACATTCGCGAGTTGAACAGTTGCTGATCGATCCGGGCATTGACCGTCGACAACTCCCTGCGGGCGGACTGCCGTTCCGGGTCGACCTTGAGCACCGCCTGCCAGGCGGCCCGCTGCTCCTCCAGGCTGCCTTCCCGCGCGCTGGCCCGCGCTTCGGCCACGGCCTGCATGGTTTCCGGCAGCCGGGCGGCCCGGCGGGACGCGGACTGCACCTCCGGATCGCTCGCTCCGAGAAGAATGCCGGCCTTTTCGAGTTCCGCCAGAGCACCGGCCTGATCGCCCGATTCGATAGCCTGCAGGGCTTCTTCCAGGGCCCCGCGGCCAATATCGGGAGCCTCTTCCCGCAGTTGGCGCAGCATCTCCGCCGCCTTTCCGTATGCGCCCTGCGCGTCCGGATATTCGCGCCTGCGATAGAAATCGTCCCCTTTCCGCTCCTCGGCCATGGCCTGCTCCCAGGCCCCGCCCGACCACATGGAGGGCTGCAGGGCCGCCAGGTAATTTCGGTCCTGCAGCATATCGCCCATGGCCTCATCGGCCGCCTCGCGCTGCATTCTCAGCAGCTGCATGTCCTGGCGGGGCGCCTCGGCCTCCTGGATGATGCGTTCGGGCGGAGGACGCCTGCTTGCGCGTTCTTCCGCGAAGCGCGGCGCCGCGAAAAACAGGACCGCGGCCGCCGCCAGCAGGAGTCCGCCCAATGCATAAGCCACCCACAGCGGCACGCCGGAACTGCGTTGCAACGCCGGCGGCGCACCGCCGGGGTCGCCGGCGCCGGCTCGAGCTCGCGCGACAATGGCGGCGGCCTGTGACGGGCCTTCGGCGGTGGCGGATTCTGCCAGTATCTCTTCCAGGGCTGCACGCACGGCCGCCATGGTCACCGGCCTCAGGGCTTCGTCCCGCGCGAGCATCGCGGTAACCAGTTCGGCCAGCTCATCGGGAAGCTGCGGCCGCCCTTCGGGGGCGGCGGGAGCTGCCAGCTCCGTGCTGCGAATGGCCTCTTCGCTGATGTCCGGCGCGAATGGCGGATAGCCGCACAACAACTCGTAGATGACGCAACCCAGCCCATACACGTCGTCGCTGGTCCGGGCGGAGCGGCCCTCAAGCCGTTGCGGGCTCATATAGGCCAGCGAGCCTCCGGGACGCCGGACACGCCCGTCGTCGGCATCCGGCAGCACTGCGGCGCCGAAGTCCGTCAGGCAGGCGGCGCCCGACTCGTCCAGCAAAATGTTCTGCGGCTTGATGTCGCCATGCACCACGCCTTTGCGGTGCGCGTACGCCAGGGCGTCGCAAACCGGCAGCAGGCGCCTCGCGGCGTCGTTCCAGGGTTCGCCGGACCGCTCTCCTACATGACCGCCCGGCAGGACGGGCATGGTGAAGAAATGGCTGTTGCCGTCGGAAACGAACTCCTCCGGGCGCACGACGGCCGGATGGACCAGCGACTGGGCAACGGAGAACTCGCGCCGGAAGCGGTCGATACGCGCCGGATGCCGGGCATATTCATCCGCCAGCAACTTCAGGGCCACTTCACGGCCTTCCCGCATATCTTCCGCAAGCCACACCTCGCCCAGCCCGCCGGAGCCCAGCGGGCGGACCAGGCGGAACCGATCCGCCAGCATCTCGCCTTGCCTTTTTTGGGTCATTCAGTCGCCTGGCACGGGCGTGCTTGCCGTGCTTCCGGCTTCAAATGATACGGGCGGGACGCTGCTCCCGCTTCCGTTTCAGGGGCGCGACAGGGACGTGCCCTCAGGCTCTTGCGCACCCGGCGTTTCAAGGTCGCCGGTCTCGCGGGCGTAGATGTCCCGCAACAGGCGGCGCCATTCACGAAACCTCTCCTCGGCGGATCCGGTCAAACGGCGGGTCTGACCTTCGAGCTCCACCACCATGGGCTCGGCCTCGGCATCGAAGGATTCGCCCACTTCGCGCAGCGCCTCGGCGTGCATCCTGGCTTCCTCGCGCCGCCCCAGGCTTCCCTGAATTCCCATGAAGCCCCCCTGGATCATGGTGCCTGTCACGCCCATGTTGTCGCCGCCGCTGGCTTCGTACGCGACAGCGCCCAGAATCCCGAGGACTCCGAGCAGCATGCGCGTATTCGCCGACCTGCGCATTTCCTCGTAACTCAGGCGGCCTTCCCGGGCCATCCGCCGCCAGTCGGTGTAGGGCCGGTCCAGCCCGTAGTAGAGGTTGGCGTAATGCTCGTTGACGGCGTCTATCAACGCGTATTCCCGCTCCCGCACCTCGCGCATGCGGGCGACCATGGGATCGTCGGCAGCCGGCAGGCGCCTGACCTCGTACTGCCCGTCGCCGGTCTCTTCCAGATAGCCGCTGAAAGCCTGCGGCACGAGGCTCTGCCCGTAGCGCAGGTCGCTGATCTCGCGCACGCGCTGCAAATCGCCGGGACTGAACTGCGCGCGCGCCTGCAGCAGGTCGTTGGCGATCTGGTTATAGATGTTCTGGTAGGGATCCTGACCGGGGCCGGTGTTGCGAATGTATGCCTGCTCCGCAACCAGCATTTCATAGTTCTTTTCGAACCACTGGCGGCCGGACGAGTCCCAGGCGCCGACACGCAGCTGCGCGCTATAGCCGTCCGATTGGTTGATCCTGCCCGAAATCACGACATCCGCAACCGGACTGTATTCGGGAAGGACGCTTACCGCTCCCCAATAGCCGGTAGTCTCAAGCGTGCTCTTGAGGTGGTACGGCATGTAGCGCGCTTCGGCGCGGCGAATCTCGGGAAAGATGAAGCGGTCGTTGAGTTCCTGATCGCTCGCCTCTTCGGGCAGCCCCGCATCAAACACCAGGATGCCGACGTTCAGCAGCGATTCCGATGCAATTTCGGTCTCCGCGCGCTGCAGCCCCACCTGGGTGTACTGGACCTCGCGCGCGGACGTGCAGGCGCCCAGCACAATGATGCAGGCGGCCAGACCGAGAGTCGTGATCGACCGGTTCATTTTGTTTTCAACCCCATGTGCTTGCGATATTCGTCCCACAATGCCTCGCGTATGCGGGGGTCTTCTTCCTGCTCCGCCGCTTCGCGAATCTGCCGCGCCACCTGGTCCTCCTTGCCGGTAACCTCCGCAATATCTTCCGGAATCTCGATCTTCGTCTCCGGCTGCTCGCCGGGCGAGCCGTCTTCCGTCGGCCCGCCTTCTCCTTCGCCTCCGCCGGAGCCGCCACCGCTTCCGGAACTGCTTCCGCCTGCGCTGCTGCCGTCCGATTCGCTGCCCGGGCTTTGGCCGTCACCGCCAAGACCCCCGCCGCTCGCGTTGGGGATAGTCACCATAGCCCCGCCGGAGCCGCCGGACTCGCCGATCATTCCGCCCGTGCCTCCGGAACCGGCGGCGGACCCCTGTCCGGCCGATGCCATGGCGCCACGCTCACGGGCAATTTCGCGGTCGTAACCCTCCATGGATTCACGCAGGATTCCCTCGAGGTCGCCACTGCCTTGTGTGCCGCCTGCACCTCCTCTGCCGCCGGGCTCGCTACCCTGCCCGCCTCCGAAGCCACCGCCGACTCCCGTGGAACCGGCCTGCTGACCTCCGGAACCGCCCGGCCGGCCCGAAGGCCCGCCCGCCGAACCGCTGGCGCCTCCCATGGAACCCATGGAACCCTGGGCGCCGCCCTGCGATCCCATCGAGCCCATCGAACCTCGCGAACCGCCTGGTGTTCCCATGGAGCCACCCATGGAGCCCATCGAACCGCCGGCTGAACCCATCGAACCCCGCGATCCACCGGTTGAACCCATCGAGCCCATGGAACCGCCGGACGAGCCCATTGAGCCCCCCATCGAACCGCGAGAACCGCCGGAAGAGCCCATCGAACCGCCCATGGAGCCACGCGAGCCCCCGGAGGAACCCATGGACCCTTGCGAACCGCCCATGGAACCCTGAGAACCGCCCATGGAGCCCTGCGAACCGCCCATGGAGCCCTGCGAGCCCCCGGAGGACCCCGAACTGCCGCTGGGCGAAGGCATCGAAACCGGGGGGCCGCCGGACGGCGAGGAAACGCCTCCGGTGGTCTGGCAATTCGCCAGAACCAGCACTGCGGAGAGCGCCATACAAAAGCCTGAAATACGCACTGTTGCTTTCATTAAGGTTGGTCGACCCTCACATTTCAAACTAGCATACCACCGGCGCGGCCGCGGGCCCTTTGGGTATTTGATGCGCCAATCAGCCGTCGCGTCGCTTACTGTACTCGTCGTAATTCAGCCGGCCCGACCGCACAGCCGGCGGATAGTGCCCGTACCGTTCCTGTTGGCGCTTCTGCCGGACGCGCCTCATCACCCAGGCAGCCAGATTGAACAGCACGAAGGCGAGCGCGAACAGCGCACCCACGTTGTCGAAGAAAAAGCTGAACAGATCCACGTGTCGCTCGCCTCACATGCAGGATAGCGTATCCACAACAGACTTTATTTTACGCAGATCGCGGTAGTACTATCGAAGCCATGTCGCTTGCTGCCCTACGCGGGAACTGATGCGCCCACGCTACCGAAACCTGCTGGCAGTCGTTTTCCTGGCGGGCGTGCTGGTCCTTGTCTGGCAACTTCAGGGCAGCGAGGCCACTACCACCGTGCTGCTGCTGACGTCCGCCGAGCGTCAGGACGGCGACTCCGCTTCGCTCAGCGATGCCGGCCGGGCCCGCGCCGGGGCGCTCAGCCGCCTTGCGGGCAACCTCGCCGCACCCGATCTGCTGGCCGGCATATTCAGTGCCGGCGGTGAACCGGAGCGCGACACGGTCCGCGTGCTTTCCGAGCGCCTCGAGCAGCCCATTACGGACGTGCTGATCGAGGACCCCGCCGCCTTCGCGCGCGGGCTGGCCAGGCAGTACCGCGGAAAAATCGTGATTATCGTGGCCGGCACGAACCTGGCCTCGGCGCTATTGGCCGAATGGGACGCCGCCGCGCTCGACCTGGCGGAATTCGGACCGGGACGAATGCACCTCATCAGCCTGCCCTCGTTCGGGCAACCGCGCACCCTCGTCCTGAATTACTGAGGGCGCGAGCCCTCAGAGCGGGAGCCCTCAGAGCGGGATCGACCGGGGTCAGTTGATCAGGCGGCTGAAGGTGGCGAGATCGATGTTGGAGCCGCACAGCAGCACGCCCACGTGCTTGCCTTCCAGCCGTTCGCGCAATGGGCCAAGGGCGGCGGCAGTCGCGGTCGCGCAGGCGGGCTCGACCATCATCTTCAGTTCCTGAAGGATCAGCCGCATCGCCTTGCGAATCTCATCGTCGTCGACCCGGCCGAGATCGTCCATGTGGCGCCTGACCAGATCAAAGCTGTATTCCCGCGCGTTGGGCGCCCGCAGGCTGTCGGCAATCGAATCCACACGGTTCGCCTGAACCGGCTCGTTGCGGGTCAGGCTCTGAAACATCGAATCCGCGCCAAAGGGCTCCGCCCCGTACACGGCAATCTCCGGACGAATTCGCTTGACGGCCGCGCCCACGCCGGCGATCAGCCCTCCTCCCCCGACCGGGATCACCAGCGCGTCCAGGTCCGGCGCCTGCTCCAGCCACTCCATTCCGAGGGCGCCCGTGCCGATAGCGATCGAACGTCCCTCGAACGGATGGACCAGCGTCTTGCCGTCCTCCTTCTCGATGTTCAGGACCCGCTGAAAGGCGGCTTCCGCATTGTCGATCAGTTCCACTTTCGCGCCCCAGGCCCTCGCCTGCGCGATCCGCGCAGGGTTGGCCGGAGAAATGATCACGACGTGGGCCGGCGCGCCCATCACGTGCGCAGCCCAGGACACGGCCACGGCGTGATTGCCGGCGCTGACGGCGGTTACGCCTCTCTTCACCCTTTCCCCGGGCAGGGAGAGCATCCAGGCCAGCGCGCCCCTGGCCTTGAAGGTCCCGGTCATCTGCAGCAGTTCGAACTTGATCGATATGCGCATGTCCGGGGCGCGTTTAGCGATCTCGGTGCCGCGCCATTCGTGCACGGGGGTGCGCACGATACGGTCTCTGACCACTTCCCGGTAGGCGCGAATCTCGGCGAGTGAGGGGGGGCCTTGAACGGTCATTTCCTTGCTCCTTGACGTCCTACCTCCCGCACATAGCGCCCGTCGAGATCGCGGGCGCGCACGCAGCCCAGCAGGGCAAGGTCCCTCTCCACCTCCTCGCGAAGAATTTTCAGGGCCCGGTCCACTCCGGCCTCGCCACCCGCTCCCAGGCCATACAGGTAGCCGCGGCCGGTGGAACAGGCGGTGGCGCCCAGCGCCAGCGCCTTCAGGACGTGCGTTCCGCGCCGCACTCCGCCGTCAACGATCACCTCGGCAGCGTCCCCGATGGCGTCGCGGACCTCTCGCACGAGATCGACCGGCGCAGGCGCGCCGTCCAGTTGCCGTCCCCCGTGATTCGACAGCATGACCGCGCTGGCGCCAGCCTCCACCGAGCGGCGCGCGTCCTCCGCGCACATCACCCCCTTGATGGCGAAGGGTCCTCCCCATTGCTCGATCATGCGCGCGGCGTCGTCCCAGTCGACCGTCATGTCGAACTGGCGGCTGACATAGCCCATCAGGTTGGTGTCCTCCGAATCCCGTACGCGGTAAGCGAAATTGGCCATTTCGGCGGCGCCCGAAGTGAGGTAGCGATAGGACCAGGCTACATGCCGGGCCACGTCGAGCTTGCTCATGAAGGTCAGCTTCGGCGGCACCGTCATGCCGGTGTAGAAATCCCTTTCGCGATTGCCGCCCACGGGCACGTCCACCGTGAGGCAAAGCGCGGAATACTTCGCTTCCCTGCAGCGTTCGATGAACTCGCGGTTGAGACCCGGGTCCCTCAGCACGTAGATCTGGAACATCCGCGGCCCTTCGCTGGCCGCCGCCACATCCTCGATGCTCGTGGAACCCAGCGTCGACAACGAATACATCGTGCCCGAGCGATGCGCCGCCCTTGCCGCGCCGATCTCCCCGTCGTGGTGAAAGATGCGCGACATCCCGGTTGGCGAGAGGAACAGCGGCCACTCGAGTTCCTGGCCCAGCACCGTGACCCCAGCATCGATCTTTTCCACGTTCACCAGGTAGCGCGGGAGAAGCTCGTACCGATCGAACGCCGCGGTGTTGTTGTTGAGCGACCATTCGTCGTCGGCGCCACCGCGCATGTAGTGATACATGGGCGACGGCAGGCGTTTGCGCGCCCGCTTGCGCAGGTCCTCCAGGTTGTAGCAGCGATCGAGCTTGCGCGACACTAGCCGAACCTCGACAGTTCATATCCGGCGAGCGGAAATTCCCGGCCCCCGCCCAGCAGTTGCTGCGCCAGCGCCTTGCCCGTCCCGGCGGCCATCGACCAGCCCAGGTGGCCGTGCCCGGTCGCCAGGGACAATCCGTCCACGCCGCTCGCGCCCATGATCGGCACGCCATCCGGCGAGGCCGGGCGAAGGCCGCACCAGGGCCGCATTTCATCAGCGGGAATACGCTCGGCGTGCCGGGGAAGCACGCCGGCCAGCAGCCGGCGCAGGTTTGCGACCCGCCTGGACGAGAGCTCGAGGTTGAAGCCGGTGAATTCCACCGTTCCCCCGACCCGGATGCGACGGCCGCCCAGCGGCACTACGCCGGCCTTGTAACGGTCGTCCAGAACAGCGTGGCCCAGGACCGGCAATCCTTCCGGCATGGGCGCGGTAAGCGAGTAACCCTTGGCCGGACATACCGGCACGCGAACGCCCAGCGGGCGCACCAGCCCCGGCGTATAGCTGCCGGCGGCCACCACGACCTGGTCCGTCTCGATCTCCTCGCCACCGCGCAAGCGTACACCGTGCAACCGTCCGTCCCGCGCCAGCAATCCTTCCACGCTCTCGCCGAAACGAAAGGTAGCGCCATGGCTTTCCGCGTGCGCCTGCAGGCGGCAACTGAACTTGTAGGCGTCCCCAACTTCATCGGCCGGATAAAAGAATCCGCCGGCCAGATCGTTCTGAATGGCCTCCAGCGCCGGTTCCATCTCCACCAGCGCGGCGGGGCCCAATTCCTTCGCCGGCACCTGGTCCGCTCCCAGGGTGAGGCAATGCGCCCGCCCGCGTTTCATTCCCGCTTCATCGCGACACACTTCCATGACGCCGGTGAGGTCCGCTTCATATTCGATAGCCGTTTCAGCTCTTATTTCTGCCATTATTTCAATCGAATAATTACATAGTTTAAGGTTTTTTCTAAGGCTGATCTCATGGCGGGCCGGGCGGCTGTTCCGCAGGAACCGGTAGCCCCAGGCCAACAACGCCGGGAATGCGGCCGGCCTGACCAGCAAGGCCGCTTCCTCGCGGCCCAGGTACTTGAGAAGCGTCAGCCACACGCCCGGTGAATTCCAGGGCGACGACAGACTCGGGGTAAGCATGCTGCCGTTAGCGAAGCTGGTCTCCAGAGACGGTCCTTCCCGGCGCTCCACCACCGTAACCGCGGCGCCGCCCCGGGCGAGATACCAGGCGGTGGTTACGCCGATCACGCCGCAGCCGACGATCAGTACATGCATGGCCCCGCCCCGGCCGGTCTCAGGCGGCGATCATGCGGGCAAAACGTGTATACACACGCCGACCCAGTACTTCCGAGCGGCTCATGTAGACGTCCGTGTCGGCGAGTATGCGCGGGGCGCTGATCCGTCCTTCCTCGCCCAGCCACCCGCGCGCGGCGTCCCGCCGGACCCATTCCCTGATCATCGATTCCAGGATTTCCAGGTGAAACTGCACCGCGTAACCGTTTTCTCCGTAACGAAATGCCTGGTTGACGCAATCCGGCGACGACGCCAGCAGGACGGCGCCCTCCGGCAGGTCGAAGGTGTCGCCATGCCACTGCAGGACCACTTCGCGCGGTTCGAGTTCCGAAAACAGGGGGTCGCCGCCGGCGCCCTCCGCCGTGGTGAGGTCGTACCACCCTACTTCCCGGACCGGATTGGGATATACGTCACTGCCCAGCACCTTGGCCATGATCTGCGCGCCCAGGCACACACCCACCAGCGGGACGGAACGCTCCATCGCTTCCGAGCAAAGACGTTCGACCTGCAGAAGGTAGGGATAGCGGTCCGTGTCGTTGGCGCCCATCGGGCCGCCCATGACGACCAGGCCCGCATAGCCGTCAAGGCGCGGTTCGGCGAAGGGATCCTGCTGGAAATCGACGATATCGAGCACCAGGCCCTCGTCACGAAGGAGCGATTCCAGCAGGCCCTCGGTTTCATAGCTGACATTACGGATTACAAGTACTTTCTTCATCGCTGTTTGTCAGGTATCGGGCCGATTCATTGTACTTCCCAGCGTCCGATGGCAGTGCACGCTGCGGAACGCCGTGCGAAGCCCGCGCAACGCTTTCCGGCCTCTTCCGCATCACATTATCGGCACCGGGCAATTCAAAGCGGGAGTACGTCATATGGCCCTGAGAATCGTGGCATTCGCTGCCGTAGCGTTGGCGGCGGCAGCCCTGCAGGCGCATGCGATCGAGGAGGTCGAATCCTCCATCGATACGGTAACGGTTTACCCGCAAGGCGCACGCGTTACGAGGCTGGCCCGGGTACGGCTTGCGAAAGGCCCCAACCGGGTGGCGCTGACCGGACTGCCGGGCGGCATCAGCATGCAGGGCGTGCAGGTTGACTCCGTCAGCGGCAATGTCGAGGTGCGTTCGGTGGAAATCGACCTTGTTCGGCAACGCGATGCGTACAACGCCGAGATTGGCCGGCTCACGAACGAAATCGCGGAAACGCACCAGCAAATTGCGGTAATTGACGACGATATTGCTACCGCCGAACTGCAGCTCGAATTCCTGAAGGGAATAGCGCAGGACAGTGCCGGCGCCGAGCGCCTCAGGGCGGCCGGGGGTCAGGCCGATATCGGTTCCTGGCGCGAGGCGCTGGAAATGCTTGGCGAAGGCGCGGCCGGGGCCCGGGGCCGGATTCGTGAAGCCCGCGTTGATCGCAGGCAACTGGAGGAAAACCTGTCAGTGCTGGAGCGGCGACTGCGGGACCTGCGTGGCCGGGCCCCGGCCGCGGCCCGCCTGTCGGTCCTCCTGCATGCCGCGGAAGCTCTGGATACGGACATTCGGGTGCATTACCTTCAGTCCAGTGCGGGCTGGGACTCCGGCTACAGCGCCTACCTCGACACCCGCGAAAACTCGCTCACGCTCAGCCACGAGGCACGGGTCCGGCAAGGCACGGAAGAAGAGTGGCGGGATGTGCGACTGGTCCTGTCCACCTCGAATCCGAGCGGCCGGATGAAGGCGCCGGAGCAGGACAGCCGGTTCCTGGACGTTTACGACCCCGTACCCTGGGCGGATTCGGAGGAAAGAATGCTTTCCCGAACAATGGCCCTTGGGCAGGACCTGTCCGAAACAGACTCGGGCGCGCGGGCGGCGCCGCGCAGGCACACGGTTTCCTACAACCCCCGGGAACGGGTCAGCATTTCCAACAGCGCCGATCAGGCGCATACCGTGCCGCTTGCCGAATACCGCCACCGGGCCGCGCTGGTGACGCGCATCACCCCGCGGCAGAGTGCGGAAGCCTTCCTGACCGCAAGGATAAGCAATGAAAGTCACCTGCCGCTTGCTGCGGGAACAATGCGCGTGTTTATCGACGGCGCCTACGTGGGACGTTCCAGCTTCCCGGAACTGCTGCCGGGGTCCGAGACCTTGCTGCCCATGGGACCGGACCGGAGGATCGACGTGCTCGCGATCGACCAGGGCGGGGAGAAAGGCAGCCAGGGAATCCTGTCCAGCCGCACGACCGAACTGACGGACTTCCTGTTCGAGATCGTCAATCGCCACGCGACTGCCACGGATATCGAAGTGCTCGACTACTACCCCGTATCAAGGGACGAGCGGATCGAGGTCACCGTTCCGCGCGACGCCACTCCGCCCGACAGCAGGGACCTGGAAGAACGGCCCGGCGTGATCGCCTGGCGCAGGCAGCTCGATCCGGGAGAGAACTGGCGCATCGTGCACCGGTACGAGGTCAGCTATCCCGACGACACGGTGCTGGCAGCGCGCCGCTGAAGCCGCAGGGCTCCGGGGTTACGGGTTGACCCGGACCCGGTAGACCGTTTCCGTCAGGCCCGCCAGGCCGCGCCCCTTCAAGCCCGTACCCAGGGTCTCGACCTCCCTGCTCGCACACCTTGCCACCCGGCAATGCGGTTCAAGCAGTCGTCGAAGTCGGCCCTCGTCGATGGAGAACGGCGGGCCCTCCATGGCGTCCGGCGGATACTCGACGCAGTTCACGATGCCCACCGTGCCCGGCGGCAACAATCCGATCAGCTGGCGGACGTAGGCCGGCTGCATGTCGGGCGGCATGGCCACCAGCGCGGCGCGGTCGTAGAACGCGTCGGCCGCACCTACGTCGGCAACGGTTGCCGCGAAAAAATCGCCTTGCAGGAGACGGTAAGGCCCGGCGCTCATGCTGAGCAGCCGTCCCGTTTCTTCGATGCGCGGCTCAAGCTCCAGCCCGCCGAAGAACGCTTCGCAAGCCAGCGCGCTCACCTCGATACCGATTACCGCCTGCCCCTGCTCCGCGAGCCAGCACATGTCCAGCGACTTTCCGCACAAGGGCACCAGGACGCTGCCGCCAGCCGGCGCACGCACCGACGGCCAGTGCGCCTGCAAGGCCTCGTTGGTGGATTCCTGGTGGAACCCGATCTCATTCAGCTTCCACTTGTTGAGCCAGAATTCCGCTTTCATGGCTGTCAGTCAGGCAGGCTGTAGGCAACGACCGAGTCGCCCTTCTTGTAGGGATAGACCCAGTTGTGCCCGCCCGTGGCGACGACGACGTACTGCTTGCCGCCCGCCATGTAGGTCATCGGCGTGGCGTTGGCGGAGGTCGGGCCCTCAAACTCCCAGAGCAGTTCGCCGGTCTCGGTGTCGTAGGCGCGAAAGCGCTCGTCGGCGGTCGCGCCGATAAAGACAACGCCGCCCCCGGTCGCGATCGGCCCGCCGGCGTAGGGCGTGCCCCAGCGCAGCGGTATGGGCACCGGCGCCAGCTTGTCGACCAGGCCCAGCGGCTGTTCCCACAGGATCTCACCGGCGGCCATGTCCACCGCCACGAGCTTTGCCCAGGGCGGCGCCGTGCACGGCATCATGAAGGGCGAAAACAATGGGCCCTGCTCCAGGCCGTAGTCGGTGCCTTCAATGTATCCGGGCGGCCCGATCGGGAGGCCAGCCGTCGGCAGCCTGCCCGCTACCGGGTCGATCTCCTCGTTGGGAATCAGGCGGAGCCTGTAAGGAGATTGACCAACCGGCGTAACCAGGATATTGCTGTTCGGATCGAAGGCGCCGCCGCCCCAGTTCATGCCGCCGCCCACGTTCGGCATCATCAGCGTGAATTCCGTGGTCGGCGGCGTATAGATCGGGCCATAGCGCATCGACTCGATCAGTTCGCGGCATTCGTTCCTGTCGTAGGGCGTCAGGCCCCAGGCATCCTCCGGGCCGATGCCATGCTTGACCAGCGGCGGCGGCTTGACCGGAAACGGCTGCGTGGGCGAAACGTCGTCCTCCGGCAAACCGTCGGTCGGAACCGGACGCTCCTCGATCTCGAAGAAGGGCTCGCCGGTGTAGCGATGAAAGGTGAAAACCATGCCCTGCTTGGTCAGTTGCACCGCGACCGGGACCTTCTCGCCGTCGCGCGTGATCTCCGCCAGGATGGGGTTGGTGGGCAGGTCCCAGTCCCAAAGATCGTGGTGCAGTACCTGGTAGTGCCAGACCAGTTCCCCGGTCGCTGCCCGAAGCACGATGACGGAATTGGCGTAGAGGTTGTCTCCAGGGCGTTTGCCGCCGTAGAAATTGGGCGCGGGACTGGCCGTTGGAATGAACACCAGGTCGTGCTCGCTGTCCCACGAAAAATTGATCCAGGCGTTGGCGCCGCCCACGTGCCAGGCGCTGCTCTCCGGGTCGTCCGCCGGCTCGCGGATCAGCGTGTCGAAGGTCCACAGATGCTCGCCCGTGCGGGCGCTGAAGGCGCGAACGGCGCCGTTCATGGAGCTGGCGTCCCTGAACTTGTCGGCGGTGCCGCCGACGACGATGACGCCGTTGACCACAGCGACCGGCGAGTTCAACTGCATCGTGAGGAGCTGGTTGGCCGGCTGCAATTCGAGAATGATCGGCGTCACGTCCACAAAGCCGCCCTCGCCGAATCCCTCGCACGGCTCGCCGTTGCGCGCGTCCACGGCCGCGAGGCGGCGATCGTTGGTGGCCAGAATAAGGCGGTGCGCGCAAGCGTCCGCTTCGGCGGCCCCGGGGTCGCGCCAGTAGGTCACGCCCCGGCAATTGAAGCGCCCGGCGAAAGGCCGCAGGTCGATTTCCGGATCGAACAGCCAGCGTTCCTCGCCGCTCGCCGGGTCCAGGGCCATGATCCGGTTCAGCGGATCGCAAAGCACCAGGGGCCGGCCCGCCTCTTCCGGCAGGAGAATGGGCGTGACCTGAAAGCCCACCATCGGCCGCAACTGGGGAGCCCGTTCCAGGTGCCCCGTGTTATAGACCCAGGCAATCTCCAGGTCCTCCACGTTGGAACGGTTGATCTGGTTCAGTGGCGAATAGCGCGTTCCCCCTTCCGCGCCCGCGTAGGTAGGCCAACCTGGATCCTCGGCGGCAGGATACGCCTGCACCTCAGGTTCCCGCGGCACTCTCGACAGCACCAGGACAAGTACCGCAGCGATCAGAAAAATCACCGCGAGCCAGCGGATCGGCATCTTGCGCATAACCTGTTCTCTTGTAACGGGCTCCGAAACCGCGAACCGCCTGCAGCGTGCCGCGTCGCTGCTATTATCGCCAGTCAGCACACACAACGCTCCTCACACGGGTTTGGCGGACGCAATCACAGGTGTTCAAAGACTTCGAAAACCATAGAGTTGATTGCGATGGCGTGACGATAAACTGCATGATTGGCGGCACCGGCCCTCCCGCCCTGCTGTTGCACGGATTCCCGCAAAATCTGTACATGTGGGCGAAAGTCGCCCCTCTGCTGGCCCGCAACTGCACGGTCGTCGCGGCGGACCTTCGCGGCTACGGCGCTTCGGACAAGCCGCGGGCAAAGGCGGATAATTCGAACTACAGCTTCAGGGCCATGGCGCGGGACCAGCTAATGCTGATGCGCCGGTTGGGATTTGACCGGTTTCATGTTATCGGCCACGACCGCGGCGGGAGAACAGGTCACCGCATGGCCCTTGACGCGGCGGATGCCGTGCTGTCACTCAGTGTGCTGGACATCGCCCCGACGCATGCCATGTTTTCCAGGGTGGACAGGCATGTCGCCGGAACCTACTGGCATTGGTACTTTCTTTCCACCGCCCCGCCCTTTGCGGAAGATGTCATCGTCAAGGACCCGGACACCTTCTTCCACTACTGCCTGACGGGCAGAGGCGACATCAGGCTGGAGGAGTTTGATCCGGAAATGTTGGCGGAATATCGGCGCAGCTGGAACGCGCGGGATGCGATTCACGGCTTTTGCGCCGACTATCGTGCGGCTGCGACCGTGGACATGGAACATGACGCGGCTGATATCGGCCGGAAACTGGATTGCCCGACATTCGTGGTCTGGGGTGCGGATGGAGCCCTCGGTCGATTTTTCGACCTGGAAAGAGAATGGTCCGACCGCTGCAGCAATGTGCGCAGCGCCACTCTTCCCGGCGGGCATTTTTTTGCCGAACAACTCCCCCGGCAGACCGCTGAAATCCTGCAGGAGTTTATCGGTTCCACACAACCGGCATAAGACCTCAGCGGCGTGCCGCAAAATGTTGCCTGAGCGTTCTGAGGCGGCGCTGCAGGGACTGCTCGGACATGGGCGCGGGCAATTTGTCGAAGCCGTGCGGGGCCCCCGGGACGACTTCGAGTTCCACCTCCACGCCGCTGTCCTCGAGCCGGCGCGCGTAGACGATGTCTTCCTCGTAGAACAGGTCCTGATCGCCGATGCACAGGTAAGTGGGCGGGAGGCCATCGAGGCGCTGCGCGGTGGCGGGTGACGCCAACGGCGAAACGCCGTGAGTCATGTCGTTGGGACCGAGGTAGGCGGCCCAGGCGAAGCGGTTGTGATCGGCGCCCCACAACCAGTATTCCCTGGCGTCTTCCGTTGCCGACGTACCGGTGCGGTGATCGAGCATGGGATAGATGAGGCACTGAAAGGTGATCGTGCCGGGCCGGCGGTCCCGCGCGCGAAGCGCCAGTGCCGCCGCCAGACCACCGCCGGCGCTCGCGCCGCCGAGCGCGAGCGTGCCCGTGTCCACGCCCAACTCGCCGGCGTTCTCCAGTATCCATCCGAGGGCCGCGTCGCAGTCGTCCAGCGCCGCCGGATAAGGGTGCTCGGGCGCCAGGCGGTAATCGACGGCCACGACCAGGCAGCCCAGTTCATCGGCCTTGCGGCACAGAAGCTGCTCGTCCATCTCGGGACAACCCAGGATGTAGCCGCCGCCGTGGACCCACAGGAGACAGGGCCGCAAGCCCTGTCCCTCTCTACCCGAATACAGCCGAAGCCGCAGTGACTGGCCGGGCGCAGGGCCGTCGATCTGCCTGTCCGCAACATCGATGTAATCGAAACCTTCTATTGCCGCCGCCGTCTCCAGCGTCATACGGTTCAGTTCGCCGCGTGTCTGCACGAGGTTTTCGCTCGTTAAATCCAGTGTCGGAAATTGATCGCGAAACGGCAACAGTTGCGGGTGAATACTCACTAATGCTCCTCCCTCGGGTCAGGTGCCCAGCGGGTTCACCCGCATCTTGATGTGCTTGGGTTCAAGAAAAGCCTCCAGGCCTTCCGGCCCGAGCTCCCGGCCGAAGCCGCTGAGCTTCCAGCCACCGAACGGCGCCTGGAGTTCGGACGTATCGTTTACGTTGATGCCGACGGCGCCGAATTCCAGTTGATCCGCAATGGCCCAGGCCCTCTCCAGGTTCTCCGAATAGATATAGGCCGCCAGACCGAACCGCAGGCTGTTCGAGACCGTCAGCAGCTCATCGAGGGACCCGCAGCTTCTGATGGCCGCCACGGGCCCGTAGGTTTCTTCGGTCATGGGCAGGCTGTCCAGCGGCGTGTCATCGAGCAGCGTGGGCTCGAAGAAGAGCCCCCGATTGAGCGCGCCGCTTGTAGCCGGCCCGCCGCCGGTGATGATCCTGGCCCCACTGGATACGGCATCTTCAATATGCAACTGCGACCGTTCGATAACCGAAGCCGTCGTGACCGGCCCGTACAACGTGTCAGGCTCCAGACCCGGGCCCAACTTGATCTTTTTCGTTTCCTCGACCAGCGCATCCACAAAAGCCGTGTGCACGTGCTCGTGCGTCAGGATCCGGTTCACCGTGATGCAGATCTGTCCCATGTTGGAGAACGAACGGCGAGTAGCGGCCTTGGCTGCCGCTTCAATGTCGGCGTCAGGCAAGACGATAAACGGGGCATGTCCACCCAATTCCAGCGACAGGCGCTTCAGGTTTCCCGCCGCGTTTCGCATGATGTCCTGACCGGCCGCAACCGAGGCTGTCGCGGAGATACAGGCGACGCTCCCGTGACTGGCCAGCGCGGCGCCCGCCTCCGGTCCGGTGCCGGGAACGTTGGCCAGCAGGCCGGCGGGAACCCCGGCCCGGACGAAACACTCGGTAACCGCAGCGATTGCGAAGGGCGTTTCGTGAGGCGGCTTGACCACAATCGGACAGCCGGCCGCGAGGACCGGCGCGACTTTCCAGCAATACAGGTCGACCGGGTAGTTCCAGGGCACGATCGCCCCGACCACTCCGACCGGGAAATAGGATACGACATTCTTTACGTTGGAGAGCGAGGACGGCCGCAGCGAACCGAACTGACGCCGGCCTTCCTCGGCGTAGTAGCGAATGACCTGGGTCCCGAAACGAATCTCCTTGCGGCTGTCGCATAGCGGCTTGCCCTGCTCTCGCGTGAGCAGGATCGCAATCTCATCCAGGCGCGCGTCGATAAGGTCGGCGGCGCGGTGCAGGACGGCGGCACGCTCGTCGGCATGCATCCCCGACCATATGGATTCGGCGCGTACCGCGTGCGCTACGGCGCGATCGACGTCCTCGGCATTCGCCAGGGCGCAACGCCCGACCAGCGCGCCGTCCGCCGGATCGTGAACGTCGTGCCACTGCCCGGAAGCCGGGGAATGAAACTCCCCCCCGTAGAAAAGCGGGCACTCGAGCGGCACTGGCATTCGCGGGAGATTACCGCGAGGACAAGCGCCGCCACAACTCCTCGTAGTTCAGATCGTTGAGCCGGTTGGCCCTGGCCTTCTCGGTGGTGTTGGGGCTGACCATGATCATCGGCTGCGCGCCGCGCGCCACCAGCTTCTCGACCGTGGCGGCGTTGATGGCCTGTCCCACCGCGATGGCGACGCTGGTCGACGTGGCGCCGACGCTGCCTTCCAGGCCGTCGATGGAAATGCCGGCATCGCCCAGCGGGGCGCCGGTGTCGATTACGACATCGGCCGCTTCGAACAACCGCTTGCCGGAAGAATGCCGGGACGGGACTTGCGAAGAATGCGGGACGCTGGTTACGCCGATGACCTTCATGCCGATCTCTTTGGCGCCGACGGCGATGTCCATGGTCACGGCATTGATTCCCGAATGCGAGAAGATCAGCATCGCGTCATCCGGGTCGGTCTGATGCGAGGACAGTATCGCCTTGCCGTAGCCTTCCTGGGCGTGGATGAAGCGATATTGCCTTGCGCCCATGTCGCCCAGCACACGATGAAACGAGATCATCGTGCTCTCCACAATCGGCCGGAACCCGACCGCGGTGCCGGTGCGGGGAAACATCTCCAGCGCGGCGAAGGAGCCGTGCCCCGTTCCGAAGGTAAACACCAGCTTGCCCTTTCCGATGCTGGCGGCGCAGACCTCCGCCGCGCGGTCGATCGCGTCTTCCTGGTTGTCGAAAACAAGGGCCAGCTTCTCGTCCAGCAATCGCCGGTAGTCCTGAACAATGCTCATGATTCGTTCTTCACCCGTGATGAAATCAGTATGGCCAGCATGCTTGCGGCAACGACGGCGCCGGCCACGATGACCAGCAGCCGGTATCCGCCCGCGTCGGCCGCGGCGCCCCCGACAAACGGCCCCGCGGCGGACCCGATGCCCTGCGCGGCGGCGATCAGCAGCACGAACCGGTTATCGCGATCGAGCGCGGCGAGATAGCCCATCTGGTAGGGCATGACGAAGCCGATGGAAAGGCCCAGGCCGGCCACCGCGGCCGCGTAGGTCGAAAAACTGTCCACCGTTGCCAGGCCGACGATGGACAACAGGATTGCGAGCATTCCCACGAACAGCGGCAGCATGCGGCCGAGCCGCATCCCCAGCAGGGTCGCCAGCACCGAACCGCCCGCCGACGCCAGCAGGTTGGACGCGATGACCGGGCTGATCTGCGACGTATTGAACCCCGCGTCGATGCCGATCCTCTCGGTAAACGCCCAGACGGCCGCAAAGCCGAAACTGGTGCCGAGGATCGCAAGAAGCGCCAGCGCTACCGGCAGCGAAGGCCGATACGAGGCCTGGCCGGTGTCGTCGCCGCCCGATTGCAGCCCCCGTGGCAGCAGCAGCGCCGACAGAGCCAGCATCAGCACTACGCCGCCCAGCACGTAGCTGGAGCCGCTCAGCCCGAAGTCGGCGACGACATATTCGCCGATGACGAAGGTCACCAGCGCGAGCGCGCTGTACGAAACCACAATGCCGATCGAGAAGGCGCGTTCCGGGTTCGCCGACCCGCTGAAGATCCGGTACGCCACCGTCCAGAAGGCGCCCATCATGAGCCCCACGACGGGCACGATCATGAAGCTCAACGCGAAGCCGTCCACCCTGGCCAGCATGAGCAGGGCGGCGAACACGACCGCGGCCATCACCGCGGCCAGTTTCCGCCAGTTGAATCGTCCCGCCCACCACAACGCGGTCATGGACGCAACGGAAAAGCCGATCAGGTAGGCGGAACCGAGCGAGCCGGCCTGCGTCTGGCTGAAGCCGCCGGTGGACACCTTCAGTCCCACGAAGAACGGCAGGAACGCCCAGAACAGCCCGCCGATCGTGTAGATGCCCAGTGCGCCGGCGAAATTACGGTTGTCCACTTTCATTGCGTATTCCTGTCATACGGATGCCCCATGCAGTCGATCACCACTTCGCGTGGACAGGCGGCCTTCGATAGCCCCAGCAGCCACGATACCGTCTTGACCAGATCGTCAAGCTGAATCATCTCTTCCGCCGGCAGGGTACCGCCGGCGGCTACGGCCATTTCCGTCGCGACCCAGTTGGGACAGATCGCCGTCACCTTCACTCCGTGCTCCAGCAACTCCTTGTACAGGCTTTCCGACAAGCCTTGCAACGCGAATTTGGATGCCGCGTAGATTCCGTATCCCGCGTAGCCCCACTTGCCCGTAATCGAGGACAGATTGATGACGTGGCCGCGCCCTTGCGCCTTCATGACCGGCACCACCGCCTTGAGCATCAGGAAGGCGCCTTTCAGGTTGGTCCCGACCACCGCGTCCAGGTCCTCGACGTCCGCTTCAATGCTGCCGGGCCGGAACTGGCCGGCGTTATTGATCAGGACGTCGATCGGCCGGTGCCCGGCGTCCAGCCCGGACACGAGGTCCCGGACCGCCGCGGCGTCGGTAACGTCGAGCGGATGACAGCTCGCGACAACGCCCGGATCGATGCCTCGAATCTCCGCCCGCACGCTGTTGAGCGCTCCCTCGTCGCGGGCCACCAGCGCCAGCTTGTAACCGGCCTCAGCCAGCCCGATCGCCAGCGCGCGTCCTATGCCGCGGCTGGCGCCGGTGACGATCGCCAGTCCGCGAGGGGTCTCCGTTGCCACGCCTGCGCGATTCCCTTTATTCGGACGCGGATTTCGGCATCAGCCGACCATCATCGGTCAGTTCGAGAAACGGGGCGTAGGCGACTTCCCAGGGGTAACCGTCCGGATCGAGGAAGTACCCGGAGTAGCCGTCGTATCCGCCCCAGTCCTTCCACTGCGGTTGCTGATGCGCGGTGCCGCCGTTGCGGATGGCGTTCTCGAATATCGCGTCCACCTCTTCGGGAGAGGCGCCGTTCACGGCCAGCGTGAATCCCTGGTATTGCGCACGGGGCTTGGCCTTGAGCAGCGCGTCGTTGGCCAGGAACTCGTACCCGACCAGCCCCAGCACCGTCGAAGGCGTGTTGATGAAGGTGCACATGGCCGGATCGGAGTCCGGCGACATTTCCCAGCCGAACGAGGTGTAGAACCGGACCGAACGCTCCACGTCGTCGACGCCCAGCGTGATGATCGATATCGCGACCCTGGGCTTGTTCTCCGGCATGGCAGGCGGTCCCTCTTGTGCTTCGTGCCCCCGAGCTAGAAACTGCGGGTCAGTTCGAGCCCGAACGTCCTGGGATAGCTGTAGTTGCCGGCCGCGATATAGAAGCCGAAACCCAGCACCTCGTAGGCCTCGGTCAGGTACTCCTCATCCGTCAGGTTACGCACCCAGAAGGCGGCATCCCATTTGTCGTCGGCGGACCGCAAGGCCAATCGCAGGTCCACGTCGATATGGGCCTCCGTGTACAAGGCCGGCGATGCGCGGAGATCCCGCGGAATGTCGTCTTCCCACAGAAAATCCAGCTGGCCGATGAAGCGCCATCCGTCGTTTACGGGCCATTCGACCGTGGCCGAGGAATTGATGCTCAATTCGGGCGTGTTCGGAATGCGATTGCCGGTGAGGTCCGCCAGGGTGGATCCGAACACCGGGGCGTTGTCGGGGTACGGACTGCCCGTGCCCGTCCCGGCCACGGAAGTCACCAGTTTGCCGTATTCGCTATCGATGTACGCCGCGCCGAAACTGAGTTCCAGCCAGTCTGTGGCAAGTGCGCGAAGCTGAATTTCACCGCCCTGCATCTTCGAGTCATCGGCATTGATCAGGAAATTGGCCGATATGAGACTTAAGGGTTCAACGGCGACCACCTGCGGATCGGTGGCGTCGTAGTAGTAGACAGCGGCCTCGACGCTCGCTCGCCCGCCGGCAAATGTCGATTTCAGGCCGACCTCATAGGCGGTCAGCGACTCCGATTTTGTCGGCTCCAGGTTATCGACGGTCGCCAGGAACTGACTGTTGAAGGTGCCGGCGTTGAATCCGCGGGAAATGCTGGCGTAGATCAGTGTGTTGTCGTTGTAGCTCCAATCCAGCGCCACCCGGGCGGAATAATCGCTGTCCGAAAACGAACTGCTCGCACCGGCCTGGAGTTCCGCAGAGGCGAAGAATCCGGTCGTTCGATAATCGAAATCGCGTTGTACGTCGGTCCATCGGCCACCCACGGTCAGGGCAAGATCGTCGGAAAGGGGGTACTCGATCTGCCCGAACAAGCCGAGGGTGTCGGTTTCCAGCGTCGAGTAATCCTGGCGGCCGCCCGAATCGAAGGAGGGGTCGCCTTCCATCTCATCGGAAGAATAGTAAATCCCCGCCAGCCACTGCATTCCGTCGCCGGCGTCGGAAGCGAGCCGCACTTCCTGCGAGAACTGCGACACGTCGGATTTCCGGACATCGTCCAGAGCCACGGTCGGACCGGCGTCCTCGTCCAGTATGTCGTGCCGTTCGAAATCGTCGAAGCCGGTCACCGAAGTCAAGGTCATTTTGCTGAGACTCCAGTTCAATTCCGCCGAAATACCGCTTGACCGGTATCCGTGGTTGCCGATCGCGTTCTGGTTGATCGTGTATGGATCACCGTCCGTATCGTTGAACGTGTCGCCGCTGACGAACGGGTCCCTGGCAAGACAATTCACCTGGGCCGCGGCAACGTCCCCGCGCGCATATTCGGGGCAGACCTGGTCCGGAATGCCGTCACCGTCGGTGTCCTGCCCCGCGGGGATGGCCGCCCACGGCCAGACGTCCGAATCGTCACGCCCTGCGTAGAAACGAACCAGCAACTCGACATCGTCGTTCGGCCGGAACAGCAGTGAGCCGCGCGCCATCAGTTGATCCAGCTCGCCGCCATCGTCCAGATTCGGGTCCAGGTTGGTGAGGGGGCTGTCCGTCTGACGCAGGTACTTCACGGCAATCCGTCCGGCCGCCGTGTCCGATATCGGGCCGCCGTAGGCCCCCTCGAACGAGGCTCTACTGTAGTTGCCGAACCCCACGGTCGCATAGCCCTCCGGCTCGAACGTGGGACGCTTGGAGATCAGATTGATGGCTCCGGCGATGGTATTGCGCCCGTAAATGGTTCCCTGCGGCCCCTTCAGGACCTCCATGCGTTCCAGATCGAGCAATCGGAAAGCCTGCATGGGCGGCTGCGAGACATAGACTCCGTCGGCATAGACACCGGTGGACTGCGGCAGCGTTTCGATGAAGCCGTCGGTGTTCACGCCACGTATCGCAATAAGCGGATAACCGAATTCCCCGAACGGCGTCTGGATGTTGAGGCCCGGCGAGAACCGCCCGACTTCGATCAGCGACAGGGCGCCGGCCTCACGCAGCCGGTCACCGCTGATCACGTCCACCGCAATGCCCACATCGGCGAGCGACTCCTCCCGTTTCTGGGCGGTCACGACGATCTCTTCGAGAACCGCAGTGGATTCCTGCGCAACCGCGATATCCGAAATCAGGAACGGGATCGAAACGGCGGTAAGGACCAAGAATATCTTTCGCATGGCGTGTCCCCTTGATGGTTGGATTTGTCGCATGACCCGACAACAGCTGAAGCACCGGTACGGAATGAAAATATAATGATTCAGTTGACTAGTCAAGTAGTCATTTGCACAATCGCAGTTCCACACAAGGAATCTTCCCGATGACCCCACACCGGAATGCAGGAAAACCGCGCTACGCGGTCTTGTCGGACGAGCTCCGCGACGGAATTCGCGCGGGCAAATGGGTGCCGGGCGACCTGCTGCCCAGCGAGGCGCAGCTCTGCCTCAAGTTCGGCGTCAGCCGGGGCACGGTCGTAAAGGCCATCGATGTGTTGCTCGCCGAGGGCCTGCTGCAGCGGCGCCAGGGCGTGGGGACCTTCGTGTCGCGGCCGGCCCTGCATCGTTCTCCAGGCTACCTGCTCGGCTTCTCGGAAACCGTGCGCCGCCAGGGACGGGTTCCCTCGCACCGCCTGATGGGCCAGCGGCAGCTGGACCGTAGCGAGGCCCTGCAGTACGGCTGCGACGAACCTGCATTGCTGCTGGAGCGGATCCGGCTGGTGGACGGCTTTCCATGGGCCATACACACGGCGCTGGTGCCCACGCGAATCGCAGCTGCGGTACCGGCGCTTACCGGCCCGGACAGCCGTGTGGCGGACTCGGATTTCTCGCTGTACAGGACCTTCGATGAAGCGGGGCTCGAGATCGACCACGCCGACGAGACCATCAACGTGCGTCTGGCCACCGACAAGGAGGCCAAGCAGCTGGGCATCGAGCTGCCGTCCGCGGTGATGCTCGTGTACCGGAAGAGTTTCGATCAGCGGGGCAAACTCATCGAACTGATCGAGGCCGTGTATCTTCAGGACTGCTATACCTATGACGCTCGCCTGGTGCGCTCGAATCCGCTGTCGGTGCTGTACCATGAAAGAGAGCAGAATCACCCGCGCAAGTCTTCGTGAGCGAGCACATGGGAAACGCCACAGCCGTCGCGCTGTTGCTCATCGACCTGCAGAACTCCTTCTTTCACGAAGACGGTCAGAACTACTATTCCGAGAGCGCCGAACTGCTCCCGGCCTTGCGTGCATTGCTGCAAAGCGCCAGGACTGCCCGTCGTCCGGTGATCTTCGTCGCCGAGCGGCACCGCCCCGGACTACCTGACTTTGAAGAGGCCAAACTTCCCACTCATTGCGTGGACGGCGAATTCGACTCCGAACTGGTGTCCGGCTTCTCGCCGCAGGGGCCGGCGGAAATCCTGCTGCCGAAACGGCGCATAAGCGCGTTTCAGGCAACCGACCTGGACCTGCTTTTGCGCGAGCTCAATGTAGGCACGCTGGTCATCGGCGGGGTCAAGGCGAACGTCTGTGTGCGGGCCACGGTGCAGGATGCCTTTTCGCTGGGTTATCGCTGCCACGTCGTGCGCGACGCAGTGAACTCCAACCGCCGGCACCTGGCGGACGCGTCGCTTGAAGACATTGAACGCTACCTGGGCTGGGTCGTGCCGCTTGAAGAGGGCGTCAGGCTGCTGTCGTGAGCAGGGTGGCGGTGATCGGATACGCGTCGATCGACTTTCCCGCGGTGCTCGACGGTTTTTTCTCGGGCGACCGCACGGTAATGATCCGGCGGCGCCCGGCGGACGCCTTTCCCCGGCCGGGCGGCTGCCCGCTGTACGTGGCCCGCCCCATCGCCAGGGAAGGCATGGACGTGTCCATCGTGACCTGGGTGGGCGCCGATCATCACGGTGAGCTGTTCACGTCATGGACTGAAGGCGACGGGGTCGGCGTGGAAGCGATCGCCACCGTCGAGCCGGGAAACACGCCCGTGTGTTTCATGATCTACCAGCAGGACGGCAGTTGCGGCTGCCTGTTCGATCCGGGCATGCTGGGGCGGGAAACCCTGACCGACCGGCAGAAGGAGGTAATTGCGGCCGCGGAATTGCTGTGCGTCACCGTGGGCCCTCCCGGGATCGCCGGGGAAGCGCTGGCCCTGATCGATGACGATTGCGAGGTCGCGTGGGTCATGAAGAACGATCCCCTGTCGTATCCGATCGAACTGCGCACGGCGCTGGCCGCGCGTGCCGACTACATCTTCTGCAACCGCCAGGAGCGTGAGTGGGTCGATGAAGGACTCGCCGGAACCCCAACGCACCGCCGGCCCATAATCGTGGAGACCGCCGGTGACGATGCCGTAAAGGCCCAACGGGAAGGCATTGAAGTTCGGGTGGACGTGGAACCCCTCTCCTTCGACGATGCGTCGGGGGCCGGCGATACGCTGGCGGGAGGCTGCCTGGCGGCGCTGCTTGCCGGAGAATCGGACCTGCGCGCAGTCGTCGCGAGCGGCATCGACGCAGCCGCATCGCTGTTGCGGGAACGCTCGTATGGGTAGCGGCGAATGAACTCGCGCAAGGCCTGGTACATCGGCTGCAGCGCCGAGCAGGTGGCCGAAAGGGTCATTCTCCTCGGCGACCCGGGCCGCGTGCCCCGATTCAGCCGGTACCTGAGCGACGTCGAGACCATGCCCGTGAACCGGGGACTCGCTACGGTGACGGGCACCTACAGGGACTGCCGGATCACGTTGTCGGCGTTCGGGATGGGCTCCCCCATCGCCGCGATCGTGCTGCACGAACTGGCCAACCTTGGAGCTTCGGTCTTCCTGCGCATAGGGACCAGCATCGGGCTTTCTCCCGTCAACATCGGCGACATGATCATCGCCCGGAACGCCAAATCGTTCGAAGGCACGTCCTCGGCATACGCCCACGGCGCCGGAAACTCAGGCGCCGATCCCGGCCTGGTGAGCGCCCTGACCCGCGCCGCGTCCGGGCGCGAGGCGACCTACCACGTCGGCGCCTTTGCCAGTTTCGACGGCTTCTACCAGGACATGTTTGCGCTGGATGAAGCCACCGAAGACCGGGTCCGCGACAACCTGGAACAACTTGCCGGGCAGGACGTTCTCGCCGTCGACATGGAGACTTCGGCGATACTCACGGTCGGCAAGGCCCTCGGATGCAAGGCGGGAAGCATGTGCGCATCCACCGTCAACAGCCTGAAGAAGCAGAAAATCGGCAAACAGGAGCACGCCGAGGCCGAACGCACGCTCATCTCCATCGCCCTTGAAGCCCTGACGCAGGTCGACCCGGCCTGAGCGACCGCGCCCGCCTGGAACCAAGCGAAATGGACCTGCACCTAAGCCAATCGCGGGCCATCGTGACCGGCGGCTCCCGCGGCATTGGACGCGCCATCGTCGAAGTCCTGGCTTCGGAAGGCTGCAGTGTCGAGTACTGCGCGCGGTCGCTGCCCGCAATGCCGCCTTCGGGCGGGGCTGCCGCGGCGACGGTTCAAGGCACCGCCGTGGACCTGGAGGACTCCGGTTCGACGCAGGAGTGGCTGGAGCAGGCCCTCGGCCGCCTCGGCGGCCTCGACGTTCTTGTTCTCAACGCGGGCGCCATGGCTGCCGGCAATACCGAGCAGGCCTGGCGGAGCAATCACGAGGTCGAGATTGCCGCACTGACCCGCATCATCGACTTCGCCGCCCCGCATCTTGAGGCGGCCGCTCGGGAATCCGGCGACGCCGCCGTTGTGGTCATCGGCTCGACCTCGGCCGCTTCCTCGCGCAAACGGGACGCATACGGGGCCACCAAGGCCGCGCTCGCGCACGTCGCCAAGGGTCTTTCGCATGAGCTTGCGGCCGACGGCGTCCGGGTCAACATGGTCTCTCCCGGTCCGACCTGGTCCGAAGGCGGGATCTGGGCGCAACTGGAGGCGGAAGACCCCGAGTACGTCCGCAGGAAGGCCGGGGAGATCCCGCTTGGCCGTATGGCCAGGCCGGGGGAAATCGCCAACGTCGTGGCGTTCCTTTGTTCGCGCCCGGCGCGGTTTGTCGTCGGCGCCAACATCACGGTGGACGGCGGCCGCTCCGACCGCGTCTGACGTAGTCTCCCGCCTGTAGCCTCGCGGCGCCCGCTCAGAGCGCGTCCGCCAGTTGCCGGAACGCCCGGCGGCCTTCATCCGCGGCCGGCCCGTAATGCTGATTGCCGTCGAGCTCGGAATGCGCGAACGCGATGCGCCCGTAGTTCCTGCGCAGCGTATCGCGCGGCGCCGTACCGTTCGCGCCGCCGTAAAAACCGGGATACGGCACCGAATACGCGTGCCCCCAGCGATTGAGTATGAGTCCCGCCACGTCCCCGGCCGGATCGAAACCCGCGGCGCCGAACAGACGCATCATCTGCCGGTGGATTCGTGCCTCGTATGCGGGGTAGGAGGCGCTCAACAGTTCCGCCCGGCCCAGCGTGACCTGCACCTCAGGGTCCAGGCCGGGCGAATGAAAGGGCGTATAGAACGACAGCACGGCCGGCTTGTCGGGATCGAGCGGCGGCCGGTAGTCGCCCACCTGCATCGGGTTTCGGATGTTGCAGGTAAAGCCGAACCCGTCCTCCTGCCGGTCCCAGATCGCGGCGGTGATGCCGAGCCGGTAGAGAAAGCGCCAGTTCGTGAGGGCCACGTTGGCCACCAGGAAGGGAGCGTGCAGGAAGTTCCCGCAAGCCTCCCGGTACGAATGCGGCATATCACGCACGATGTAGGGGTTGATCCAGTTCCCCGTGGCCATGACGACTGCCTTCGCCCGGATGCCGTGGTAGCGACCGTTGCGCGCGTAAATCACGGCAACGGAGTCCGCCTCCTCCGCGGTGCCTTCATGCGAAACATGAACGGCGGTGGCGCTCGTGCGCATGCGGATGGGCTGGCCCGGCCGGTCCAGGGCGGCCGCGTCCACCGGACGGGTGATGATGTCCTCGAAAGTCGTACCGCCCCGGATCGAGTCCGGGACCAGCCGTTTGAGGAAATACCGCACGAAACCGGAATTCCCTCCCGGAAACGAGACGCGCCGCATGTTCGCCGGCATCGGGCCGAAAAGGCCGGGCATGGGCATCTGGTACGCGGCATAGGCCGATACGCAGTCGCTGCCCAGGCCGCAGGCGGAAGCGAGAAACAGGTCGGCGTAGCGGATTCCCTCCTCGCCCAGGTCCAGTTCGTTGCGGAGAAACTGCTCGTAGGACATCGTGTCGAGCACGCGCCGCGCCTGCTCGGGCGTCTCGAAAGGGCGGGCGGCGCCCGACTCGAACCACGCCAGCAGGTTTCTGCGCGATGCTTCCGAAAGCGGCGTGTCGGCAAGCCGATTGCGAAACATGTCCACGGCCCAATGGCCCTGCCCGCCGCCTCCATCGTCGAAGAATTGCCCCACGCTGGCGTTGCGCTGCAGCCCGGCCACCAGGTAGCCGTAGTTGTCGCGACAAAAGCGCAAGGGCTTTCTGTCGCGCGGCCAGGCGACAAAAGTGAACTCCCGCGGGATGCCGAGTTCGGCGTAGTAGTAAGGGTCTCCCCGGGCTGCGCTCAGGTCGTCGGGCACTTCCGGCACGAAGAATCCGTTCGCTCCCTGCGGTGCAATCAGCCGTTCGCCATTCACCAGGAACTCGTTTTCCTTGGCCTCGCCGCCGATCATCGGATGGTTGTCCAGCAGGATGCAGGTCTGGCCGTTCCGGCGCTTGAGCGAGAACTCAAGCGCCGCGCCCAGGCCGGCCATCCCTCCCCCCACGATGGCCAGATCGCAGTCCTCGACCGATTCCAGTTGGTCCGGATCGACCGGGAATTGACCATCGAGAATGCGATGCGCCGCGCCGACGACCTCGGGGGAATTGCCGTGCGAGTGCCGGTACGGTCCAACGCCGCCGTACCCGTACCAGTCCTCGCCCAGCGGCAGCACAAGCGGGTCGGAGATGGCCTGGCCGTGGGCCGGAAAAGCACCGGCGGTAAGCGCGGCGCCGGCCGCCACGCCGTTCACGAAATCGCGCCGCGTTATGCCCGCAGCAAATCGTTCCCGTCGCGGCTTGCTCATCTTCGCCGGTAAGACCTCGTGAAAGGGAGTGCCCCCCGAATCAGGCGCACATGATGCCCCAGGAGCGTCTTGCCGGCACTACTGTGCTAGCTTTGCGTAATGAACCATCGAAACGTACGGGGCAAGATCGCCTACATTTTTGATCCCGAGGGAGAACGGCGCGATTTCGGGCGGGAGTGGTGGTCGGTCACCTTCCACGAAGACGGCCAGCGCACCCTTCGGGCGCATTGCGAAATCGAACCGGGCGTGGTCGCCGACCGGTCCGTGCTCAGGGAAACGGTCTATACGACGGATCCCGACTACCGTCCGCTGGACTGTTTCGTCCGTCTGCACCAGAGCGGCAAGTTCCTCGGCAGCGGCTGGTTCCGTTTCACCGAGGACGGCGCCGAGTGCGAAGCGGTCAACGTAACGACGGGACGCACCAGCCAGCGCATGGATCTCGCCACGCCGCCGCTGTCCTTCGGAGCGCATCCCGTTTCCTGCGACGTGATCCACTGCGCCCGCTTCGATCATTCGCTGAAGCAAAACCCGCAACCGTGCCGCGTCGTGCTGATGTCTTCACGCGAGCACGACGGATGCTCCGGCCCCCACCTGTGTGCGATCGGTTTCGACCTGGAATACATGGGGCGCGAAGAGATCACCGTGCCGGCCGGGACCTTCGAGACCGACCACTACCGGTTCCTGCTCGACCATCACCCTACCGAGGACGTCTGGTGCACGACCGACGGGTTCCTTTTCGTCAAGATCACCGTGGGCGGATACATGAATGCCCATTTCGACCTTATCGAATACGATGAGGAGTATTAGCGCCTTCGAGGGAGGAACCGTGCCTTCAACTATGTTAGCGTCGCCGCGGGCGACTTTTGTATTGGGGGTGGCGTTGACCGTGACCGCACTTGGCATTGATTCGGCCCGCGCTGCCGGGCAGGACGAAATCGAGGCCGTAAGGGCACTCGTTCACGAGACCGCGGATCGATGGAACTCACAGGACTTCCGAACGGTCCTGGAACTGTGGGACCCCGACGAAGAGGTGCCCTTTTACCTTGCCGAGGAGCAGGACGACTGGTTCATCGGCTGGGAGCCGCTCAAGGACTATCTCGACCCGCCGCTGCCGAGCCCGGCGATCGAAGGTCTGCGCGAGCAGATGCGCGACATTTCGGTCAAACTCATCGCCGACGATCTGGCCATTGCCGCCTGGAACATGCATTTCGAAATGAAGATACGGGGCCAGCTCCCGATCGGAGAGGACGTGCGGGTGAGCGCGGTCCTGCGCAAGAAGCCGGAGGGATGGCGCTATATCCATTGGGCCGAGTCCCCCATGGCGCCCCTGGTCTATATCCAGAAGCTCTTCCAGCGGGACGTGGACCACGAGAAGTTCACACCCTTGATCGAGCGCTCGCGCAAGGTAAAGGAAGCCTGGAGAGCCGAATACCAAGCGCAGCAAGCCGGCGAATAGCGGCCGAAGGAGAAACCGCGTGAAACTCTATTCGTTCTCGCCCACGCCCAACAACCGCAAGGTCGAAGCGTTCATCAAGCACTTCGATCTGCCCGTCGAGATTTACTCGATGGGGTTCCGCGAGCAGGAAAACCGGACCGAGGCCTATCGGCGCATGAACCCGATGGGCAAGGCCCCGCTCCTGGTGGACGGCGATTTCTGCCTGTGGGAATCGAATGCGATCCTCTGCTATCTAGCGACGCTGCACCCGGAAACCGGCATGCTGCCCGACGACCCCAGGGGCCGGGCGGACTGCGACCGCTGGCTCTACTGGCAGGCCTTCCACCTGATCAATACCGTCATCGCCAAGCGGGCGAAGAGCAAGACCGCCGAAAAGGACATCGAGCTCAATATCGGTGTCCTCAACGGTCAGCTGGAGGGCCGGGAATTCGTCCTGGGCGACCTGTCCATCGTCGATTTCGCCATTGCCCCGTATCTGATCGGGCGGCACGGACAGGCGATCGACTACGAACCGTATCCCCATGTGCGGGCCTGGCTGGACCGCTGCAACCGGCTTGACGGCATCGTCGCGACGGTGTTCAGACCCAAAGGGAAGTGACCGGCACGGTTGAGCCGGTCACGGCCGGCGCGTTGCCCGCGGGCAACCCGTACCCTCTTGTCAAGCCGGCGCGCATGGCGGCCGCCTCTCTACTGGCCTGGTTCGCGCTTCACGCCTGCAGCCCGCTGCGCGTCGTCGACGTGGCTTCCGACAACCAGAGCAGCCGCATCGAGCACCTCGTCCTGCATTTCACGAGTGTTGACTTCGCCCGGTCGATGCGCATGCTGACCGAACGCACCGAGCGCCCCGTCAGCGCGCACTACCTGGTGCCGGAAGGCGGCGACCCGACCTATCCGCACCGGCGGCTCAGGGTGTACCGGCTGGTCGACGAGGACCGCCGAGCCTGGCATGCGGGACAGAGCCATTGGAGCGGCGACGACGCGCTTAACGCAAGTTCCGTCGGCATCGAGATCGTGAATCGCTCGGCCTGCTCCCCGGTGCCCCTGGGCAATGAACCGGACCCGCCGGAAGATCGCTGCGAGTTTCACGATTTCGACGCGGAACAAATCGATCTCGTCATCGATCTCGTGCTCGACATTCTTGAACGCCATCCTCGTATCGACCCGGCCGATATCGTCGGCCATTCCGACATCGCGCCCGATCGCAGGCTGGACCCCGGACCGACATTTCCCTGGCGCAGGCTCTACGAACACGGCATTGGAGCCTGGTACGACGACGACACCGTGGACCGATATCGGGAACGCTTCGTGGCGCGGCCGCCGACGCCGGGGCTGCTGCAGCAAGCGCTACAGGCCTATGGCTACGATGTGGACGATACCGGTGAACACGATCCGCGAACGCAGGCCGTGCTCAGGGCGTTCCAGATGCATTTCAGACCGTCGGACTGGTCCGGACGGCCCGACGCCGAAACAGCCGCCATCTTGTTTGCGCTGCTGGAGAAATACCGCCCCAGGGCGCTGGCCCGCCTGCTGGAATCATCGTCGTAAGAAAACGGAGAGGGTGGGATTCGAACCCACGATACGGTATTACCGTATACCTGATCTCCAATCAGGCGCCTTCGTCCACTCGGCCACCTCTCCGGCAATGCGCCATTATCGCGCTCCCGGCTGTTCGATCCGCGGAGGCTCTTCCAGGCAGGAACCGTTGTTCCGGCGCGCCTGGCCTTCAAGTATCTCACCTTCGGGAATCTCCAGATTACCGAAAGTCTGCGGGGTTTCCAGTCCCTCGGGCGCCACCATCGGGCTGGCGGCTTCGGCGTCCAGGTACTCCTGCGGACTCTCGCACGGGGGCGTGCCGCCACCGAACAGCCCGCCGCCAATCATTCCGCATCCGTGCAGGGACAGGGAGAGCGCAGTCAGCCCCGCTGCAAGAAGCCGGTTCCTCACTACAACGCCCCCGCTTCGGTCAGCGCGTCCCGCACCTGTGCATGATGCGGCCCGGAAAGCTCGGTGAGCGGCAGCCGGATGCCGCCGCCGATCCTGTTCATGCGATTGAGGGCCCATTTCACGGGAATCGGGTTGGATTCCACGAACAGTGCGTCATGCAACGCAGCCAGGGGCGCGTCGCGTTCCGCGGCGCGCTCGGAATCTCCGGCCAGCGCGGCGGTGCACATGTCCGCCATGGCCCGGGGCGCAACATTGGCGGTCACCGAAATCACGCCGTCGCCGCCGGCCAGCATGAAGTCCCTCGCCGTCGCATCATCGCCGCTGTACAAGGAAAACCCTTCTCCGCAAAGCGCTCTCAAGCGTCCCACCCGTTCAACCTCGCCGGTCGCTTCCTTCAAGGCCCCGATCCGGGGATGTTCCGCCAGGCGGCCCACCGTTTCGGGCAACAGGTCCACCGCTGTCCTGACGGGCACATTGTAGAGGATCAGGGGCTGCTCGACGGCGTCCGCAATAGCCGTGAAATGCCGGACCATGCCTTCCTGGGTGGGCTTGTTGTAGTACGGGGTAACCACGAGGCAGGAGACGATGTCGGAGCCGGCCACCGCCTGCGAAAGGGCGATCGTCTGCGCCGTGGAATTGGATCCGGTGCCGGCCACGACCGGAATCCTGCCGCCGGCCTGCCCGGCGACGTAGCGAATGAGTTCCGCATGCTCGTCATGCGTCAGCGTTGCCGATTCGCCCGTGGTTCCGGCGACGACCAGGGCGGCAGTGCCCGAATCCGCGTGCCAGTCGATCAGCCGGTCCACGGCCGGATAATCCACGGCGCCGTCGGCGTCCATGGGCGTGACCAGGGCTACAAGGCTTCCGCGCATAACGGCGCGGAATTTTATCGCCATGACGTGTAAGCTAGCCCGAAGATGGAAAAACTGTTGGCGATATCGGCCCTGGGCCCGCATGAAGAGTCGTCCGCCCGCGAGCTCAGCGAAGTGGTCAGCGAGGCTGGCGGAGACATCCGGGACGCCCGCATGACCCAACTGGGAAACAGCTTCGGCGCCCTGCTGCTGGTCAATGGCAACTGGCACGCAATGAACAAGGTGCGCGCGGCGCTGGAGCGCTACAGCAAGCGCACCGGCTGCCAGATTTCATTGAGTGAAACGGCCTCGCGGGACACGCGGACGCCCGCGGCCCCTTATCACGTGGAGGCCGTGGCGCTGGAGCGGGACAACCTCGTGCTGGCGCTGGTGAGTTTCTTTGCCCGGCGCGAGCTGGCCGTCGCCGAGGTCCATGCCCGGCGCTACAATGCTCCAAGCACCGGCGCGGCCATGCTGGCGGTGCGGCTTGAAGTGCACGTGCCGCGCGAGGTGGGCATTGCCGTGCTGCGCGAAGACTTTCATGATTTCTGCGACAAGAACAACCTCGACGCCGTCATCGAACCGATGCACGGCTAGACGGCGACACGGGATCCGCACGGAGGACGAGAATGAGCACAACTGAAGTGGGCGCGCCGGCGCCGGATTTCGATTCCGACAGCACCGCGGGCGGCCGGCAAACCCTGGACGATCTCAGGGGCAGCAAGCTGGTGCTCTACTTCTATCCGAAGGACAGCACTCCCGGGTGCACGCTGGAGGGACAGAATTTTCGCGATCTGCACGACGAATTCACGGCCGCCAACGCCGTCATACTGGGCGTCTCGCGCGAGTCCATCCGTTCGCACGACAACTTTCGCGGCAAGCAGGAATTTCCTTTTCACCTGCTGTCGGACCCGGAAGAAACGCTTTGCAACGCCTATGACGTCATCAAGGAAAAAAGCATGTACGGGCGCAAGTACATGGGTATCGAACGCAGCACCTTCCTGATTGACGAAGACGGCGTGTTGCGGCGCGAGTGGCGCAAGGTCAAGGTGAAGGGACACGTAGAAGAAGTGCTGGAGGCAGTTCGCGAATTGTGAAAATCCGCCCGCCAGCGCACGGAAAACGGGGAGCGAGTGCATGACCCTCGCCGCGTCCCGCCCGCCGCGAGGACGAGACGTCCTCGCTCCCAGGCGCGCGGTAAGCGCGGCGCTGATGCTGGCGCTCACCCTGCAGACGCTTCCGGCGGGCGCCCAGATGGGGGGCGGCGCGGAATTGCCCGACATGGGCAGCGCAGCCGACACGGTGCTGACGCGCGAACAGGAGCGGGAAATCGCGCTGAGCGTCATCGAGCAGTTCCGCGCCGCCGGCCGGCTCGTGACCGACCCGGAAATCAACGAGTACGTGGCCAACCTGGGCCGGCGGCTGGCATACCGGGCCCAGAACGGCGACCACCAGTTCCATTTTTTCGTTGTCAAGGCCCCATCCATCAATGCGTTTGCATTGCCCGGGGGTTACATCGGCGTACACACGGGCCTGCTTGACGCGACGGCCAACGAGAGCGAGCTGGCAGGGGTGCTGGCGCACGAGATCGCACACGTGACCCAGAACCACATTTCGCGGCAGATTCAGGCCATGCGCGGGACCTCCATCATGACCATGGCTACCATGCTCGCCGCGCTGCTGGTGGGCGGGCTGATGGGCGGCGGCGGCGACTTCATGCAGGGAGCCCTGATGGCCGGCACGGGCCTCGCGCAGCAGCAGCAGATCAATTTCACCCGGGCGCACGAACACGAAGCCGACCGGATCGGCATCGGCACGCTCTACGCGGCCGGTTTCGATCCACGCGGCCTGCCCTCGTTCTTCGAGACCATGTCGCGGACGGAGTCGCTTACCGCAAAGGCCATACCGGAAATCCTTCGCACGCACCCGGTCAGCGTCAATCGCATCGCCGAGGCGCGCTCGCGGATTGCGCCGGACATGCTGCGCAACGTGGACAACAGTCTCGGTTATTACCTGGCCCGGGCACAGGCCCGGTTGCTCGGGAGCGACAGCCCGGAAGCGGCCATGCGGCAATTCCGCTCGCAGCCGCTCACGGAGACCGAGGCGGATGTAGGGAGGTTCTACGGACAGGGCCTGGCCCTTCTGGGCATGGGACGCGCCGATGAGGCGCAGGCCGTTCTGAACAACCTGCTGGCGGACCATCCGGACTCCATCCCGTTGCGGGCCGCGGTTGCGCGAGCCCACGCGGTTGCCGGAGACGCCCGCACGGCACGGCGGATATTCGAGGATGCGCTGGCGCTGTTCCCCGGCAATCTGAGCCTGGGGCATCGCTATGCCGAAGTCCTGCTGGCCGAGGGACAGGCGCCGCTCGCCCGCGAACTGCTGATGGACTACCTTCTCGACGACAAGCTCAACCTCGAGACCATGCGTCTGCTGGCCCAGGCCAGCGGCGAGTCCGGCCAGACGGCCGATGCGCACTACTACATGGCCGAGTACGAGATCATGCGCCGCAACCTGAATGGCGCGCACACCCAGCTTCAGCTCGCCCTGAAGGCCGCCGAGCACGCCGACGAAGTGCGGCGCAGCCGCATAGTGGCGCGCCTGGAGCAGGTGGAGCTGATGGCGGAGGACGGCGGCAGGCGCGAAAGGAAAGACGAGGAATCCGATGAGGAATCGTCGGAGCAACGCGGATAGAGGGGATCCTGACTATGGCAAATCGACTACAGGAATGGTGGACCTTGCAGCCCGAGGAGGAACGGCAAAGCGCCGACAACCCGCTGACGCCGCTCAGCGACGCGCAACGGCGCAATACGCTGCCGCTGCTGACGCTGGCCTTCGGATGGGGTTTTCTGGTCACCGGCCTGCTGACGGGCGGCGCCCTGGGCAAGGGGATGACCTTCTGGCCCGATGCCGTGCAGGCCTCCTTCTTCGGTAACCTTGCCAATTTCGCGATCGGCGCGGTCGTGGGTTACATGGGTTACAAGACCGCTTGCAACAGCGGCCTCTTGTACCGGCTCGTCTACGGACGCTTCGGCGCCTATATTCCGGTGCTGTTCATCGCCCTGTTGACGATCGGGTGGCAGGGCATCGTGGTGGGCGCCTTCGGCTTCGCCTGGGCGCAGGACTTCGACAGCACGGCGTTCTATGTCGTCGCACTGCTGGCGGGCCTGCTGTTCACCGCAACCACCTATTTCGGCGTCAGGGCGCTGGAGTGGGTCAGCGTGCCTTCGGTGGTGGTGCTGGTGGCGGTCGGACTGTATTCGATCGACCTCAACGTCGGCCAGGCCGGCGGCTGGGACGCCTTCCTCGCGCTGTCGGCCGACAAGGCCGCAAATTCGGAGTCGCCCCTGAGCGTGCTGAACGGGGTCAATGTCGTTATCGGCTCGTGGATCGTCGGGGCGGTGGTGATGGCGGAATACACCCGTTTCGCCAAGCGCGCCTGGGTGGCCATCGCGATACCGTTCATCGTTCTGATCATCGCGCAGTGGTTCCTGCAGATCGTCGGCGCGCTGGGTGGCGTCGTGTATGGCGGCGACGGCGATTTCACTTCCTACCTGCGTGAACAGGCCGGGTTCATCGCCTGGCTGGGCGTCATCGGAATGAGCGTCGCGCTGTGGACCACAGGCGATGCGAATCTCTACCTCCCGGTCATCCAGACATCGAGCATCATGCGCCGGCCGCGCCGGGTCATGACGGTGATCTGCGGGCTGCTGGGGACCATACTGGGGCTGGGGATCTACCAGCAGTTCCTGTTCTGGATCGGCGCGCTGGCGATCTGGGTTCCGCCCCTGATCGGGCCGGTCATCGCGCACTACTACTTCGTGGCCCGCGGAAAAATGGACGCCGGCGAGGACGCGCGCCTGCCCGTGATCAACTGGGCTGCTCTGCTCGCTTACCCGCTGGGGCTGCTGAGCTACTACTACGCGCCCGAATGGCTGGTGCCGGCGCTCTCGGGCCTGGCGGGGTCGATGGTGGCGTACCTGGTCCTGTACTACCTGATCCCCCCGCTGCGCGGCGTCGCGAAAGCCTGATCCCCGGAGAGAGGACGAGCCGTCCTCGCCGCCGCTAGGCCGCTTCCAGCTCCGGGCGGTAGTCGCCGGTGCGGGCCAGGCCATTGAGCCGGGCGCGCTCGCCGAAAGCCCGCTGCGCGTCGCCCAACTGATCCGCCCTGCCCTGCCAGGCCGTCAGGGCCGGCGCCTGCAGCGCGCGCCCGTACGAGAAGGACACCTGCCAGGGGTGCGGTCCCTGCGCATTCATGGCGCTCAAGTGCGCGGTCGCTTCTTCCGCCGATTGCCCGCCGGACAGGAACGCAATGCCCGGCACCGCCGCCGGCACATGCGCCCTCAGGATCCGCAGGGTGGCCTCCGCCACCTCTTCCACGCCGGCCTGCGCCGGGCATTCGTTGCCGGATACGACCATGTTGGGTTTCAGCACGATGCCTTCCAGCTCGACGCCATGGCGTTCCAGTTCGTCGAAGGTCTGGTCCAGCACCACGCCGGTCACCTGCTCGCAACGGGATATGGGGTGCGGCCCGTCCATCAGCACTTCCGGCTCCACGATGGGCACCAGGCCGCCTTCCTGGCATAGCGCCGCATAGCGCGCCAGGGCATGGGCATTGGCGTGCACGCAGCAGTCGCTGGGCGCGCCCTCGCCGATCGCGATCACCGCCCGCCACTTGGCGAACCGGGCGCCGAGGCCGCGATACTCCGCCAGCCGCTCGCGCAGCCCGTCCAGCCCTTCCGTCACCTTTTCTCCCGGGCAGCCGGCCAGCGGCTTGGCGCCCTTGTCCACCTTGATTCCCGGAATCATGCCCCGCCCCGCGAGATACTGCGGAATCGGTTCGCCGTCCGGCATGGTCTGTCTGAGGGTCTCGTCGAACAGGATCACACCGCTGATGTACTGGTCGGCTTCCGGCGCGGCAAACAGCATGGCGCGGTAGTCGCGGCGCAACGGCTCGGTCGATTCGACCCCGATGCCCGCAAAGCGCTTGCCTATCGTCGGAGTGCTTTCGTCAGCCGCCAGAATGCCCTTGCCGGGCGCCACCATCGCTTGAGCGGTTTCGGCCAGGTTCGCGTTCGTCATCTGCTGATTTCTCCCTTTGCTCTCGTCTGTGGCGTGTAGTGTATTCCTACATATGTCCGCCTGCTAGCGCACGACCCCGTAGGCGATAATCCGACCCATGACCGTTACCGCATTCGAGAACTGCCGCATATTCGACGGCCACGGACCCGACTACATTGAAGACCATCGAGTGGTCGTGGCCGAAGGCCGGATTCAGGCGCTGGAGCCGATGAGCGGCAGGACGCCGCAGGACGCGGATGTCGTCGATTGTGGTGGCCGGGTGCTGATGCCCGGGCTGATCGACTGCCATTTCCATGCCTACGGCGTGAGCTTCAGCTTCTACGAGCTCGACCGCATGCCGCGCGAACTGCTGGCGCAGCACGGCGCCAAGACCATGCGCGACACGCTGCATCGCGGCTTCACCACGATACGCGACGCCGCCGGCGCCGACATCGGCCTGTGGCTGGCGCTCGAACAGGGACTGATCGAAGGCCCGCGCCTCTTCTATCCTGGCCGGGCGCTATCGCAGACCGGCGGCCACGGCGACATGCGCCCCGGCGACCAGATCGAGGCCGCGGCCTGCGCCTGCGGCTACATGGGCGGCCTCACCGTCACCGCCGACGGCCCGGACGAGGTGCGCAAGGCCGTTCGCGAGGAGCTGCGCAAGGGCGCCCATCAGATCAAGATATTCATTTCCGGAGGCGTGGTCTCGCCCACCGATCCCCTTTGGATGCCGCAATACTCCGACGAGGAGGTCCGCGCGGCAGTCGAGGAAGCCGCGACGCGGCGCACCTACGTAATGGCCCACTGCCACACCGACGAGGGCGCCCGCCGCTGCGTGGAACTCGGCGTGCGCACCATCGAGCACGGCTCCGAAATCCTCGACGACACGGCCGCCGCCATCGTTGACGCGGGCGCCTACGTGGTACCGACGCTGTCCGTCATGCACGTGATCAAGGACCATTCCGGCCAACTCGGGCTGCCTTCCAGCAGCCACGGGAAGATCCTGCGCGTGCATGAAACCATGCTGGCGGCGATGGAAACCTGCGCGCGCCACGGCGTCAAGCTGGGCCTGGGGTCCGATCTCCTGGGCCACGAGTACATGAAACTGCAAGGCAGGGAGTTCGCCTACCGCGGCGAAGTCCACCCGCCCCTGGAAGTGCTGCGCTCCGCAACCTCCATCAATGCCGAAATCCTGCGCCAGGAAGGCAACCTCGGCTGCATCGCCCCCGATGCGCACGCCGACCTGCTGGTGCTGGAGGGCGACCCGATGAAGGACCTGGGCCTGTTCGCCGACGCAGGCAACATCCCGGTCATCATGAAGGCCGGACAGTTTGTCCGGCGGGCATCGCTGTAGGCGGTTGAATCTGCAGGAACAGCCGCTACGGGCCGCTCGCGGAACCATTTTGGACTAAAATAGTCCTGTTTGGATCAGGAGCGCGCAGATGCTCAGAGTCAGCAGGCTTACGGACTACGGGACGATGATCCTCGGCTGCCTGGCGCAGGCCGAGGGCCGGTCGCTTTCGGCCAAGAAAATCGCCGCTGCGACCCACCTCAGGCTACCGACCGCCCAAAAGCTGCTCAAGCAGTTGGCGGGTCGCGGCCTGGTGCGTTCCGAGCGCGGCGCGCTGGGCGGATACCGCCTGGCGCGTGCTGCGCGCGACATCAACGCGGTGGAGATACTCGAAGCGCTGGAAGGACCCATGGCGCTCACCGAATGCAGCCATGCGGAAAGCCAGTGCGAGCTGGAATCGTTCTGTACCGTGGGCGGCGCCTGGCGGCAGATCAACCGCGCGATTCGCGGCGCACTGACGGAGGTCACGCTGAGCGATCTGCGGCGGTCCGCTCCCGGCTTCAGAACCCGCACGCTGTCGGCAGACCTGAACGCGAGGATGGGGCGATGAGCCGCGCCGCCGAAAGCAACCCGGAAGTGCGCGAACTGCTCGAGCGCAAGTACCGGCACGGCTTCGTTACCGACATCGAATCCGACACCCTGCCCCCGGGGCTGGACGAGGACGTGATACGCGTTATTTCCGCGCGCAAGGACGAGCCGGAGTTCCTGCTCGACTGGCGTCTCCGGGCCTACCGCTATTGGCGCCAGGCAAAAGAGCCGTCCTGGGCCAAGCTGAACATCCCGCCGATCGATTACCAGGCCATTTCCTATTATTCGGCGCCCGGCCCGGCCAAGGACGCGCCCAAGAGCCTGGACGAAGTCGATCCGCGGCTGCTGGAAACCTACGACAAGCTCGGCATTCCCCTGCACGAGCGCGCCCGGCTGGCGGGTGTGGCGGTGGACGCGGTTTTCGACAGCGTGTCGGTGGCCACCACCTTCAAGAGCCGCCTGGCCGAGGCCGGCGTGATTTTCTGCCCGTTCTCCGAGGCAGTGCGCAAACACCCGGACCTGGTGCGCAAGTACCTGGGCAGCGTGGTTCCGTACCGCGACAACTACTTCGCGGCGCTGAATTCCGCGGTCTTCACCGACGGGTCGTTCGTCTACATCCCCAAGAACACGAAATGCCCAATGGAGTTGTCCACCTACTTCCGCATCAACGAGCAGAACACGGGCCAGTTCGAGCGCACCCTGATCGTCGCCGACGAAGGCAGCGAAGTCAGCTACCTGGAAGGCTGCACCGCGCCGATGCGCGACGAAAACCAGCTGCATGCCGCAGTAGTGGAACTGGTGGCGCTGAAGGACGCCCGGATCAAGTACTCGACGGTCCAGAACTGGTATCCCGGCGACGAGGAAGGACGCGGCGGCATCTACAACTTCGTCACCAAGCGGGGCGACTGCCGGGGCGCGAATTCCTCGATCTCCTGGACCCAGGTGGAAGCGGGCTCAGCCATCACCTGGAAATACCCGAGCTGCATCCTGCGCGGCGACAACTCAACCGGCGAGTTCTACTCGGTGGCCGTAACCAACAACTTCCAGCAGGCCGACACCGGCACCAAGATGATCCACATCGGCCGCAACACCAGCAGCAACATCCTGAGCAAGGGCATCTCCGCCGGCAAGGCGCAGAACACCTACCGCGGCCTCGTGAAGGTGTTCCCGAGGGCCGAGGGCGCCCGCAACTTCACCCAGTGCGACTCGCTGCTGATCGGCCACGACTGCGGCGCCCACACCTTCCCGCACATGGACATCGCGCATCCGCACGCGGTGGTGGAGCATGAAGCCACCACGTCGCGGATCTCCGAGGACCAGTTGTTCTACTGCCGCCAGCGCGGTCTGGACGAGGAGGACGCGGTGAACCTGATCGTCAACGGCTTCTGCAAGCAGGTGTTCAACATGCTGCCGATGGAATTCGCGGTCGAGGCCCAGGCCCTGATGAACGTCAGCCTGGAGGGCGCGA
>CAYMQG010000081.1:0-6423 GCA_964392625.1 uncultured Gammaproteobacteria bacterium
TCGGGTCGGGCAGTTCGCCGTCGACGAGGTGCAGGTCGGTGCGGCAAACGCCGCAGGCCAGCACGCGGCCCCGCACCTCGCCCGCGGCAGGCGCCGGCAGGTTCAGTGCTTCGGAACGCAGGCCGCCGCGCGGTCGGCTGAGAATCATCGCGCGCATGGCGCGATTGTGGCATGAGAACCTGCCGGCCGCCTTGCTGGGAGGGCTCGGGCGGGCCGGCAGGGTTTGGGGGTCAGTTCAGCTTGTCTTGACCTTGATCTGGCGCGACGTCGGCGCCACTTCCTCGGATTTCGGCAAGTGGATCTCCAGCACGCCGTTCTTCAGGCGGGCCTGGATCTGGTCCTGGTCCACGTCGTCCGGCAGGCTGAAGGAACGCTTGAACGTGCCGAAGCCGCGTTCGCTCAGATGAACGCTGCGGCCGGCGCTTTCCCGCTCGTAACTCCGCTCGCCCTTGATGGTCAGCACATCATTGGACACCGAAATGTCCACGTTCCTGTCCTTCAGGCCGGGCAGGTCCGCCGACAGTTCGTAGCCCTTCTCGGTTTCCGCGATGTCCATTCTCGGAGTCAGCGCGAGGCTTTGCTCCAGGCTTCCGCCGTTCGAAACGCTGAATGCGCGATCCATCCAGTTCTCCAGTTGCCGGTGCATGGAATCGAGGGTCCACGGCGTGACAAAGGTCCGCGGACGGGTCCTTACGACAAGGTTTCTCATTACTCTTCTCCTTTGTGCGTTTACGTGTTCGCTCCCGTTCATGCGGGAGCCTCTTCTGCACTGGAAATGGGGATTTCAGGCCGCGATTTCAAGCCCGTTTCGCGGTCCTTCCGGACCGGTCACAGCGGTTCAGGGCGTTAGCGCGCGGGCAACGCGGAATCCGATGTCGTTGCTGCGCCCGCGGCTGGAGAGTGGCGTGCGAAAAGCTGCGCGCAGGGACTCGGGTTCATAGGCGAAGGCGCCGCCGCGCAGTACGCGCATCGAGCAATCGCCCTCAAGCCGGGGCGCACCATCCCTGGGCGCGCGCCGATAGTGATCGTTCCAGCAGTCCTGCACCCACTCCCACACGTTGCCGTGCATGTCATAAAGGCCGAACGCGTTGGGCGCATAGCTCCCCACGACGGCTGTCTTCTTGCCTACTCCGTCGGAACAGTAGCTATTGCGCCATTCGTAGTCGGTATCCGCATCCGCGTGATTCGCGTATCGGCACAGCTGGGTGGTGTCGTTGCCGAAGTGGTATTTCCTTTCCGAGCCGGCGCGCGCCGCGTATTCCCATTCCGCCTCGCTCAGGAGACGGTAACTCTCGCCGGTCTCCCTCGAAAGCCATTGCGCGTATCGAACCGCCTGATCCCAGCTTACGTTGATTACGGGGCGTCGGGCCCGGCCCCAGCCCTCATCCCCCGGCCGGTTCGCCCCCGCGAAACGGTCATAGTCCTCAAAAGTGATCGCGTACCGCGAAACGGCAATGGGGTCGTCGAGGAAGACCCGGTGCACCGGGCGTTCATCCGGGAAACAACCACTGCGGGTTACGCAACCCATGCGGAAGCGCCCGGCCGGTATGACCACCATTTCAGGCCCCGCACCGCCTGAAGCCAGCGCGTCGGCGAACGTGCTGCCCGGCTGGAACGGCGCCACCGGGGCGACCGGCGGCGCGGACGGCGGCGGCTCATCCTGCGGCTGCGCCGACGCATTGCGCTGCGACGCCGGGTCCGCCTCGACCGTCGCTGCGGGCGCGGGCGGCGGCGGATCGATCGATGGCTGCCGCGCCGCTTCCGGCCTGGGTGCTTCGGCCGTGTCCTTTCTTGTCATGGCCGCGACGACGCTTGCATCCACGCCTGCCGTGGACAGCGCAATGAGCTGCTCCACCGAGGTATCGAAGTCCGAACGAGTGGATTCGATCTTGATCACGATCGCTTCCGCCGGAACTCCGGCTTCGGTGAGTGCGATGATGTCCGCGTTGGTCAGCACCTCCTCCTGTCCCTGACCCGGTGCGGGCGGCGCCAGTAACAACGCAGCGAGGAGCACGAATGGGACAAGTCCTGCCGACTGTTTCATGGATGCTGGTCGAATACCCGGAAACCCGATTATTTCACCTTTTTGCCGGCGCCGCACGCGGAGGAGCGGGCGCCGGGCGTCCTGTAGAATCGGCCCGCAATGTCAGAGCGTCTCGCCAACAAGGTCATGCTCGTCAGCGGCGCGGGCCCGACGGTATCCTCCGCCGTGGCGCGCCGCGCGATGGATTGCGGCGCCGGGGCCGTTCTCGTCGCGCACGACCCCGGCTCGAAAGAGGCTGCCGAAGCGGCGCTTGCCGAAACCGGAGCGCGCCCGATTCCGCACGATCGCGCCGATCCGGCCGCCTGGCCTCGGCTGTACGACCGGCTGGAATCGGAGTCGCTGCTGCCCGACGTGCTCGTGAACGGTTGTTACGCGCACCATGCCGGGATCCTGGCCGAGACCTCTCTTGAGCAATTCAGCCAGGCGCTGCAAAGCAATTTGACGGCGGCCTTTTTCGGGACCCAGACCGCCGTCGTGCGCTTGCGGGCGGCGGGCCGCAAGGGCGCGATCATCAATATGAGCTCGGTCTTCGCGGACCGCGCCCTGCCCGGCACCGCCGCGTATGCCGCCAGCGCCGGCGGCATCCGGTCGCTCACCAAGTCCGTCGCCCTGGCGTGCGCCGAAGCCGGTGACGGCATTCACGTGCACGCGATCCTGACGGGGCACTACGAAGGAGCGCCGGCGCTTCCGGACGACGGAAGCGGCCTGCTTGACGGCAGGATCAGCGCCGGCGAAGTGGCGGCTCTGGTGGTGCAACTGGCCGGCGACGGCGCCACCTATACGCACGGCTCGACTGTCGCGCTGGACGGGGGCTTATGGATTTCCTGAACGACACGGCGGGACACGGCGAACCCGGGCGGCTCGCCGGCAAGCGAGTCGTCATCACCGGCGCCACGTCCGGAATCGGCCGCGGCTGCGCCATGCACATGGCCGAGGAAGGAGCGCGCCTGATCTTTACCGGCCGCAACGAGGAAGGCGCGGCCGAGACCTTGCGCATGGTCGAAGAGGTGGCGCCCGAAGCTGAAATCGAATTCATCCGCCAGGACGTGACCGTCGAAGCGGACTGGACCCGGCTGTACGACCGGGTGCGCGAGGCCTGGGGCGCGATGGACGTGCTTCTCAGCAACGCCGGCGACGCAAGACTGGGGCCGCTCGAGGACGTGATGCCCGAGGACCTGGATTTCCTGTACAAAGTCAACGTGGAAGGCCAGTTCCTCGGACTGCGCGACGGCCTTCCGCTGATGGCCCCCGGCGGAAGCATCATCGTCATGTCGTCGCGGGCCGGGCTGCGCGGTTTTCCGCACGGGACGGCCTACACGTCGGCCAAGGGCGCGCTGACCGCCCTGACCAAGGTCGTCGCGGCCGAGGCCGCCGCCCTGGGTACGGGGATACGGGTAAACTCGGTGCATCCGGGCCTCGTCTGGACGGAGAGCGTGGAACGGGTGCTGAAGGGCCGCGTCGAGGAGTTACGTCCCAAGATGGAAGCCAACGTGCCGATGCACAAGATCGGGCATCCGCGTGACGTCGGCGACCTGGTCTGCTACCTTTCCAGCGACGATTCCCGCCACATAACGGGGGCCGAACTGTCGATAGACGGGGGAATGGCGGCCCAGTAGCGCCCCGGGGAGAGGAACCATGCCTTTGATGGAAGTCGATACAAGTCAGGCGCTCAAGCGGGAGAACGCAACCATCCTGCCCGAACTCGCCAGCCGCGAGGACGAAAGTTACCTGGATTTCGTGGAAAGCCTGCGCTCATTCGTGCTGGACGGCATGCAGTTCGACCAGCAACTCGCGACCCGCACCGGGCACCTGGAGGACACCTCCGAACCACCGGAAGAACGCCTGGAGAAAGTGCGCGAGATCGCCGGGGACATGCCGGTCGCCCGGGTGCGCGACCGCCTGATGCGCTCGCAGCAGGAAATGAAATGGCGGCGCATCGTGAGCTCGCTGGATGCGCGCCGCGACATTCACCTCGACCGGCTCAAGGCCGCCGAGGGGCGCGGCCCGGCCCGGCTGGAGCTGGATCCGGGCTTCGAGCAGCCGGAATATGCCAACGTGCATTTCCATCTGCAGCCGGACGGATACCACAAGGACCCGCTGGCGGGATTCCGCTACCACTACGGGACGAAGATTTTCTTCGTCGGCGACAACGACAAGGACCAGTTGCACGCCTCGCTGGTAAACAATCACCTGCCGCTGCCGGCGGACGGCCGCGTCGAGCGGATTCTCGACCTGGCCTGCTCGGTCGGGCAAAGCACCACCGCCCTGAAGCAGCGGTTTCCGCAGGCGGGCGTGACCGGCATCGACCACTCCGAACCGATGCTGCGCTGCGCCCACCACCGCGCCGTGGAGCTGGGCATCGACGTGTGCTTTTCCCAGCGTCTGGTCGAAAACACCGGTTATGAGGACAACAGCTTCGACATCGTGTTCTCCTTCATCCTGTTTCACGAAATCCCCATGCGGATCATTCGCGAGACCCTGGCGGAAGTGAGCCGGGTGCTGCGGCCTGGCGGCATGTTCGCGGTTTACGACTTCATGATGGCCAGCGGCATGACGCCGGCCCAGCTCTACCACCGTCATTTCGATTCGCGCAACAACGGCGAAGCGTACGGCGATGACTTCTGCTACACGGATTTCGACGGACTGCTCAGGGAATTCGGCTTCGTCGCGGCGGCGCCCGGCAAGCACCTGGGCACGACCCAGGTCTGGTACGCGACCCCCGCCCAGTGACAAGGCGCGGCCCTTCCGGGCAGACGCCGGAAGGCGGCGCACCCCTGGTCGGGGACTACCCGGTCTATTTCAAGGACCCGGTGCAGGATGCGATGATGAACATGATCCTGGAGTTGAGCGCCCAGCTCTGGATGAGCATGGACCGCATGTACGCGCTGGAGGACCTGCTGGCGCGCCAGGGCGTCGTGAGCACTGCCGACCTTGACGGCTACCAGCCCGACGCGGAGCGGGCGAAGGCCCTGAGGGCCCGGCGCGAGCGCTTCACGCACGACATCCTGCGGGACCTGAAACTGCTGACCGAAGGGGCGGCGTCCGCTCCGGCGGGATCGGGCAAGGAGTAAGCGCGGTGGCCCGGCTACCCTCCCTCCCCGAGCAGGCCGACCTGGCCGATGTGTTCCGCCGCTTCCCGCTGGGCGTCAAGGCGCTTTGCGAGTACACCGACGACCTGCTGCGCGGACCCTCGCCGTTCACCGTGGGAGAACGCGAATTCATCGCCGCCTACGTGTCCGGCATCAACGCCTGTCATTACTGCCATGGCGCCCACAGCATCATCGCGGAACTGCACGGCATCGACGCGGACCTGCTCGAGAACGTGCTGAACGACCCCGCCGGCGCGGGGGTGGAGCCGAAGATGCTGCCGGTGCTGGATTACGTGCGCAAGCTCACGGAGACCCCCGCGCGGCTGACCGATGCCGACGCGCAGCGGGTGTTCGATGCCGGCTGGAGCGAAGAGGCTCTCTACCACGCGATCTCGGTGTGCGCGATCTTCAATTTCATGAACCGCATCGTCGAGGGCTGCGGAGTCGAGTCGAACCCGGCCATCCGCGACGTTCAACGCGAACGGCACGCCGCCATGCGCGACGAACCGCGCCCCTACACGCTGTTCGCACGCACTATCGGCGCTTTCGACTAAAGGAGCGGGGGCATGTCCCTCGCGGCGTCGCGCCCTCCGGGCGAAATTACTCCGGCGGCGGCTGGTCGAAGAAATAGTTTGCGATGGCCGCGAGGTCGGCGTTGCTCATGTAGCGGGTTCCGTGTTGCACCAGTTCCGACATGGAGCTGCCGAAGGCATCGCCGTCCGGCATGATCCCGCTGCGCAGCGACCACGCCAGGTCGCCTTCGCTCCAGTCGTTCGCCTCGAGAGTGGCGGTCGTGATGTCCGGTCCGTTTGAACCGACCTTCTCCACGCCCCCCTGGTAGCGGCGCGAGAGGTCGCGCCCGCCCATGGCCCCGCGCGGCGTATGGCAGGCGCCGCAGTGCGCCGGGCCCTCCGACAGGTAACGGCCGCGATTCCACTGTTCCGACTTGCCGTCAACCGGAGCCAGTTCACCGCGATTGAAGAACCGGTTTTTCCAGGCGCCGACCGCGCCGCGCATTCGATAGAAAAGCCTGAGCCTGTGCCCGGGAGCGCGGCCCGCCACGGGCGGAACGGACTTCACCGCTTCCCAGAGGTCCGCGATGTCCTGGCTCGTCATGTGCGTGTAGAACGGGTAGGGATAAACCGGGAAATAATGCCTGCCTTCGGGATCCAGGCCTTCGGTCAGGGAGCGCGCGAAATCCTCGAAAGTCCAGTCGCCGATGCCGTCCTCGGGGTGCGGCGTGATGTTGGGCACGACGTAGGTGCCCGCCCTGGACTCGATCGGCAGGCC
>CAYMQG010000082.1:0-20901 GCA_964392625.1 uncultured Gammaproteobacteria bacterium
ACCTCACTCCAACTCGACTCTAGGAAGTCCGCAGGACAACGGTCCAGCCACCGCCACCCTCGGACGCCCAAGGGCGCCGAGGGTGGCCCTATTGGAACAGACAAGCAGGACAGCGAGAATCGAGCCAGGATGGCGTCTCCCACGAGGAGAGGGGCGAAGAAAGGGCGGTTAGTCGACGGTGACGGACTTGGCGAGGTTGCGCGGGCGGTCCACGTTGTGGCCCTTCTGCACCGCCACGTGATAGGCCAGCAGCTGCAGCGGTACGGTGTAAAGCACCGGCGCCTGCAGCGCCGTGGGCGGCGCCGGCACGCGGAGCACGATCATGCCGTCCCGGTGGCCCAGGTTGGCGTTGGGATCGGACACCACGAAGAGCTGTCCGCCGCGCGCGCGGACTTCTTCGAGATTGGACCGGAGTTTGTGCAGCAGCCCATCGTTAGGGGCCAGGGCCACGACCATCATCCGGTCGTCCACAAGCGCAAGGGGGCCGTGCTTCAGTTCGCCTGCGGCGTAGGCCTCGGCGTGGATGTACGAAAGCTCCTTCAGCTTGAGCGCGCCTTCCATGGCCACCGGCCACATCGGACCCCGCCCCAGGAACAGTACGTGGTCGCGGTCCCGGAAATGCTCCGCCAGTTCGGCAAGCCGTCCGTCCATTTCCAGCAACTGTTCGATCAGGTCCGGCAGCGCGGCGGCCTCCTGCGTCAGACTGCGTATTTCCGCCTCGCTGCTGCCGCGGGCACGGGCCAGCGCCAGCGCGATCATCGCCAGTGCCGCCAGCTGGGTGAGCAGGGCCTTGGTGGACGCTACGCCGACTTCCAGGCCGGCGCGCGTAAGCAGGCTGTGCTCGACGTTTCGGACCAGGCTGCTGGTGGCGACGTTGCTCAGGGCCAGCACGGCCCGGTAACCCCGTTCGCTGGCCGCCCGGGTTGCGGCCAGCGTATCCGCCGTCTCACCGGACTGCGAAATGGCGAGAAAAAGACAATTCGGCGGACAGGGCGGCGGCCGATAGCGGTATTCGCTGGCGATCTCGACGGTGCAGGGCGTTTTCGCGTAGTCCTGTATCCACTGCCGCGCGACCAGACCGGCGTTGAAGGCGCTACCGCAGGCAGCGATATGCACGGCCGTGATTTCACCAAGCTTCGGGCCCGTATCGGGACCGAACATGGCCGGGTCGGGCAGGCCGTCGGAAATCAGCGGCAGCAGCGTATCGCGCACCGCCCGGGCCTGCTCGAAGATCTCCTTCTGCATGTAGTGGCTGTAGGCGCCCCGCTCCACGGACTCGGGACCGAACTCGCTCTCCACCACCGGCCTTTCCACGGCTTCGCCCCCGGGGCCGGTGATCTCCACGCTGCCCGGGCCGAGCAAGGCCAGGTCGCCATCGCGCAGAAAGCGGTAGCGGCGGGTCACCGGGAGCAGCGCGGCAATGTCGGAAGCGGCATAGCTCTCCGACTCGCCCAGGCCGACCACCATCGGCGCGCCGCGGTGGGCGGCCAGGATCGCATCGGGTTCGCCGGTCGCCAGGACGACCACGGAGTAACTGCCTTTCAATCGCGCCAGCGCATCGCGCGCAGCCGCGACGAGGTCCTTGCCGGCGCGCAGTTCCGCGTCGAGGAGGTGGGCGATGCATTCGGTGTCCGTTTCGCTCGAGAACACCACGCCATCGGACGTGAGCTCCTCCTTGATCGCCTCGTAGTTCTCGACGATGCCGTTGTGCGCGACCGCCACCCGCTCGCCCGCGAATATGGGATGAGCGTTCCGTTCCGTGGGAGCGCCGTGCGTGGCCCAGCGAGTGTGGGCAATGCCGACCTCGCCCTCAAGCGGTTCCAGTTCGAATTCCTCTTCCAGCCGGGCCACGTTGCCGGGCCGACGAAGCCGTTTCAGCCCGCCGTCATTGAGCAGCGCCATGCCGGCGGAGTCGTAGCCGCGGTACTCCAGGCGGCGCAGCCCTTCCAGCAACAGCGGGGCGATATCCCGCTCGGCGGCGACTCCGACGATTCCGCACATGGCCCGATCCGGCGGGCCTAGCGCTTCTTCAACGGCAGCGTTTTCTGCCGTGACCGGGCCACGGTTAGCCGCTCGGCCGGCGCCGGCTTGGTGATCGTGGAACCTGCGCCGATCATGGCTCCGGCGCCGACTTCCACCGGAGCCACCAGCTCCACGCCCGAGCCGATAAACGCGCCTTCGCCGATCACCGTGCGGTGCTTCCTCTTGCCGTCGTAATTGCAGGTAATCACACCCGCGCCGATGTTCACGTCCCTGCCGACCTCGGCGTCGCCGACGTAACTCAGGTGCGAGGCCTTGGCGCCTTCGCCCAGCTCGCTGTTCTTTACCTCGACGAAATTGCCGACCCGCGCTCCCTCCCCCAGCCTGGCCTGCGGCCGCAACCGGGCGAAGGGGCCCACGCGGGCGCGCGCCCCGATATGGGCGCTTTCCACCACGCAATGCGGTTCAATGCGCGCGCCCGCGTCGATGCGGGTGTCCGAAACCACGCTGTAGGCGCCGATGCTCGCGCCGTCGCCCAGGCGGATGTCACCTTCAAGCACTACGCCCACGTCGAGGAACACGTCCCGGCCGGCCTGAACGTCGGCCCGAATCTCGATGCGCTCGGGATCCGCGATGCGCACGCCCGCCTCCATCAGCGCCCCCGTACGCCGGCGGCGAAGCAGACCTCCGGCCTCGGCGAGTTGCCCGGGACTGTTGACGCCCAGTGCCTCCTCCTGCCCACCGGTGCTGACCGCGCGCACGGGCGTCCCCTCGGCAAGTGCGATGTCAACCGTGTGGGTAAGGTAGATCTCCCGCTTTGCGCCGGCAGGCTTGAGCGCCCGGCAAGCCTGGCCGAGCCAGTCGCCGGGCGCCGCCATCGGCCCGACATTGATTTCGCGAACAAGCCTCTGCTCCGGCGTGGCGTCCGCGTGTTCGACGATCCCCGCCACCGCGCCGTCCGGATCACGGATGATGCGACCGTAACCGGAAGGGTCTTCAACTTCCGCCGTCAGCAGCGATACGCCCGTGCCGTCGGCCACCAGCCGCCGAAGCGTTTCGCCCGTGACCAGTGCGACATCCGCGTACAGGACCAGAACCCGCGCGCCCGGATCGATTGCCGGCAGCGCCTGGATTACGGCGTGTCCCGAACCCAGTTGCTCATGCTGCTCGACCCAGTCGATCGACTCACCGGAGAAAGCCGCGCGCACCGGCTCGGCGCCGTGCCCGCAGACCACGACGATGCGATCGGGCTCAAGGCCGGCAGCGCCGTCGATCACGTGAGCCAGTAGAGGTTTACCCCCCAGCAGGTGCAGCGGCTTGGGCACGGCGGAGCGCATCCGCGTCCCCTGGCCGGCGGCCAGGATGACCACGTTCAGGGCCCCGGCCATCAGGAAGACCCTTCGTATCGCGGGCAAAGACCGGTCCAGGGACGCGCGCGTTCCAGCTGCGCGGCCAGACCGAACAGCAGGCCTTCGCCGCCCTGGGGGGCGGCCAGCTGCACCCCGATCGGCAGGCCCGACGACGACTGGCCGAGCGGCAGGGAGATGGCGGGCTGGCCGGTCACGTTCAGCAACTGCGTGAAGGCGGTGTAGCGGTTGGTTACGTGCATGTAGCCCTTCAGGTCCTCGGTGTCCATGTCGATCTCGCCCAGGCGGGGCGCCGGGGCTGCCGTGGTCGGAGAGAGTATGACGTCATATTTGTCGGAGAAGCGGCCCATCCGGCGTCCAATGTAATGGATATGGCCCAGCGCCGCAGCATAGTCCGAGGCGCTGGCTTCCGCGCCGGCCCGCGCCATCCGCCAGGTCACATGGGACACGTCCTCGCGGCGCAACTCACGCCCAAGTACCTTGCAGCGCGCCTGGATGTCCGCGTTGACGTGCGAACTCAGGATCAGCGTTGCGCAGTTGTGCAGTTCTTCGGGCGACAGCGGGCAGCGCGCCTCTTCCACGTGATGGCCGAGTTCTTCGCACAGCCCGGCCGCGCTCGCGACAATCTCCATGATTTCGGGATCGACGCCCTCTCCGTTGAAGGCGTCCCGAATGAGGGCCACGCGCAGTTTGCCGACCGGCCTTGCAAGGGCCTCCATCCACGAACCGTCGTGGGTCGGCGGATGATACGGGTCGCCGGGTTCGGGGCCCTCCACGGCGTCGAGAAACGCCGCGGAATCGCGCACGCTGCGGGTAATCACGTGATTCTGAGCCATGCCGGCCCAGCCCTCGGCCCGGACCGGGCCGGTGGGGACACGACCGCGGGTGGGTTTGAGGCCGACCAGACCGCAATGGGAGGCCGGTATGCGGATGGAACCGCCGCCATCGCTGCCATGCGCTGCCGGAACAATGCCGGCCGCCACGGCCGCCGCCGCCCCGCCGCTGGAGCCGCCCGGCGAGTGTTCGGGATTCCAGGGGTTCAGTGTCGGCCCGCTTACCTCCGGCTCGGTAGTGACCGCCAGCGCCAGCTCCGGCGTATTGGTCTTCCCGAAAATCACCAGCCCGGCCTGCCGGTAGCGGCGAACCAGAGTGGTGTCCCGCTCCGCCACGAACCCGTCAAACAAACGACAGGCGTAGCCCGTGGGCTCTCCGCCATAGTGGGCGCCGACATCCTTCAACAGGAAGGGCACGCCGTGAAGCGGACCATTGCTCCTGTTTTCGGCAACAGTCTCGCGGGCGCGATCATGGAAGGTATGGACCACGGCGTTGACCGAAGGGTTGCGCCGTTCACAACGCTCGATGGCCGCCTCGAGCAGCTCCGCGGCCCCGACCTGACCGGAGCGCACCAGCTCGGCCAGGCCAACGGCGTCAAACGATTCGTATTCGGGAAAAATGCTCACTCGCGGGATACAAGTATCCACATTTTCTGTGGAAAAACTTGTGGGAAAGTGCCGGAATCAAGCCTGAAAAGCGCGCGGTTGTAACACTTTCCTAACTTTGGTGAAAAATTCCCACTCAGTCCTGTCCGCGAAGTTTCTTCAGAGCACGGTGGCGCGCGGCGGCCTCGGCGAGGTCGCGCTGGGCCTTCTCTATGTCGGATTTTTCGGTGGCGCCCTCGAGGGCTTCCTCGGCCTTCCTGCGTGCTTCCTCGGCGGCATTCACGTCGAGCTGGTCCGGGCGCAACGCCGAATCGGCCAGTACGATCACGGCATCCGGCTGTATCTCGAGCAAGCCTCCGGTCACGTAGAAAAGCCGCTCGTCCTCGCCCTCGCTTTGCACCCGCACCGGACCGGGCCGCAGTTCGGTCAGCAGCGGGGCGTGCCGCGGCGCGATGCCGACATCGCCCTGCGATGCGGGCGCGACGACAAAGTCCGCCTCCCCGGAGTAGATCGCGCCCTCGGCGCTGACGATGTCTACGTGAATGGAAGCCATCGCTACTGCAGCTGCCTGGCCTTCTCCTCGACTTCCGCGATTCCGCCGGCCATGTAGAAGGCCTGCTCGGGCAGGTGGTCGCAATCGCCGCTCAGGATGGCGCCGAAGCTGCGTATCGTCTCCTTGAGGGTGACGAACTGCCCGGGGGTGCCGGTGAATACCTCGGCCACGAAGAACGGCTGGGACAGGAAGCGCTGGATCTTGCGCGCCCGCTGCACGGTGAGCTTGTCCTCTTCGGACAGCTCGTCCATGCCCAGGATGGCGATGATGTCCTGCAGCTCCTTGTAGCGCTGCAGCACGCGCTGCACGCCGCGCGCGGTGTCGTAATGCTCGCGGCCCACCACCAAGGGATCGAGCTGGCGCGAGGTGGAGTCAAGCGGATCGACCGCGGGGTAGATGCCGAGCTCGGCAATCGAACGCGACAGCACCACGGTCGCGTCCAGATGGGCGAACGTAGTGGCCGGTGAAGGGTCGGTCAGGTCGTCGGCCGGCACGTAGATCGCCTGCACCGACGTGATCGAGCCGGTGCGGGTGGACGTGATCCGCTCCTGCAGCGCGCCCATCTCCTCCGCCAGCGTGGGCTGGTAGCCCACGGCCGAGGGCATGCGCCCCAGCAGCGCGGAACACTCCACGCCGGCGAGGGTATAGCGGTAGATGTTGTCGATGAACATCAGGATCTCGCGGCCCTCGTCGCGGAAATACTCGGCGATGGTCAGCCCGGTCAGCCCGACGCGCAGGCGGTTTCCGGGCGGCTCGTTCATCTGGCCGTACACCAGCGCCACCTTGTCGAGCACGTCCGACTCCTTCATCTCGTTGTAGAAGTCGTTGCCCTCGCGGGTGCGTTCCCCCACGCCCGCGAACACCGAGTAACCCGAAGCCTCGACCGCGATGTTGCGGATCAGCTCCATCATGTTCACGGTCTTGCCAACGCCGGCGCCGCCGAAAAGGCCGATCTTGCCGCCCTTGGCGAACGGGCAGAGCAGGTCGATGACCTTGATGCCGGTTTCCAGCAGTTCGGTGCTGCCGGCCTGGTCCTCGAAGCTGGGCGGCGGTCGGTGGATGGGCCAGCGCTCCTCCTCGCCGATGTCGCCCTTGCCGTCCACGGGATCGCCGAGCACGTCCATGATCCTGCCGAGCGTCTTGTGCCCCACCGGGACCGTGATCGGACCGCCCGTGTTGTTTACCGGCAGGCCGCGGCTCAGGCCCTCGCTGGACCCCATGGCGATGGTGCGGACCACGCCGTCTCCGAGCTGCTGCTGCACTTCCAGGGTGAGGTTGCGATCTTCCACCACCAGGGCGTCATACACCTGGGGCATGGACTCGCGCGGGAACTCCACGTCGATCACGGCGCCGATGATCTGCACGATGGCGCCGTTTGCGTTAGCGGTCATTCTTTTCTCCTAGGAACGTAATTCATACGGCTTCGGCGCCGCCGATGATCTCCGCGATTTCCGCGGTAATCGCCGCCTGCCGCGCCTTGTTGTACTGCAGTTGCAGCGCGTCGATCAGCTTGCCGGCGTTGTCGGTGGCCGATTTCATCGCCACCATCTTTGCCGCCATCTCGCAGGCCACGTTTTCCATCGCCGCGCGGAACACCTGCGTCTCGATGTAGCGCTCCAACACCCCGTCAAGCAACTCGCCGGCCGACGGTTCGTAGATATAGTCCCAGTGCGCCGCAAGGGTGTCGTCCTGCTCCAGCGCGACCGGCAGCAACTGCTGGATCACCGGCTGCTGGCGCATCGTGTTGACGAACAGGTTGCGGGCCAGGTACATCCGGTCGATCCGCTCCTCCCGAAACTCCTGGAGCAGCACCCGCACCGCGCTGACCAGGTCCACGATGTGCGGCTTCTCTCCCAGGTGCGAGGCCACGCCGGTGATGTTCACGTCGAGATTGCGGAAGAACTGCACCGCCTTGGCGCCGATCAGGACGATCTGCGTGGAAACGCCCGCGTCGGCCTGCCGCCTGAGTTCGCCGAGGAAGTGCCGGAACAGGTTGACGTTGAGGCCGCCGCACAGGCCGCGGTCGGTGGAAATGAGGATGTAGCCGGCCGACTTCTCCTCGCGCTCGGCGAGGTACGGCGGCGTGTAGTCCGGCCGGGCATGGTACAGATGGCTTGCGATCTTGCGAATGCCGTCGGCGTAGGGGCGGGCCGCGGTCATCCGTTGCTGGGTACGGCGTATCTTGCTGGCCGCGACCATTTCCATCGCGCGCGTGATCTTCTGCGTGTTCTTGACGCTGCCGATCTTGCTGCGGATTTCCTTTGCGCCCGGCATTCGCGAGGTACCTGCTGTTGCTCCCGGCAACTCCGCCTAGTAGGCGCCGCTGCTCTTGAACTCCTCCACCAGCGCCTTGAGGCCAGCCTCGATCCCGTCGTCGTAGTCGCCGGTATCGTTGATGCGTTCGAGCAATTCCGCGTGGTTGTCCCGCGCGTGCGCATGCAGGGCCTTCTCGAATGCGAGCAGCTGGTCCACCTCCATGTCGTCCATGTGGCCCTCCTGCACGGCGTAGAGCGACACTGCGATCTCGGCGACGGTCAGCGGCTCGTACTGGTTCTGCTTCATCATCTCGGTGACCCGCTGGCCGCGCTCCAGTTGCCGGCGCGTGGCCGCGTCGAGGTCCGAGGCGAACTGGGCAAACGCCGCAAGGTCGCGGTACTGGGCCAGCGCCAGTCGGATACCGCCGCCGAGCTTCTTGATGATCGTGGTCTGCGCGGCGCCTCCCACCCGCGATACCGAAATGCCGGGGTCGATGGCGGGCCGGATGCCGGCGTTGAACAGGTCGGTCACCAGGTAGATCTGACCGTCGGTGATGGAGATGACATTGGTGGGGACGAACGCCGACACGTCGCCCGCCTGCGTCTCGATGATCGGCAGGGCGGTAAGAGAACCGGTCCGGCCCTTGACCTCGCCCCCGGTGGCTTCCTCAACGTATTCGGCGTTGACCCGCGCGGCCCGCTCCAGCAGGCGCGAGTGCAGATAGAAGACGTCGCCCGGATAGGCCTCGCGGCCCGGCGGGCGCCTCAGCAGCAGCGAAACCTGGCGGTACGCCCAGGCCTGCTTGGTGAGGTCGTCGTACACGACGAGCGCGTCCTCTCCCCGGTCGCGGAAGTACTCGCCCATGGCGCAGCCCGCGTACGGAGCGATGTATTGCATGGCGGCCGTGTCGGCGGCCGGGGCGGACACCACGATGGTATGTTCCAGCGCGCCGAACTCCTCGAGCTTGCGCACCACGTTGGCCACGGACGAGTTCTTCTGGCCGATGGCCACGTAGATGCACTTGATGCCCGTTCCGCGCTGGTTGATTATCGTGTCCACCGCCACCGCGGTCTTGCCGGTCTGGCGGTCGCCGATGATCAGCTCGCGCTGGCCGCGGCCGATCGGGATCATCGAGTCCACCGACTTCAGGCCGGTCTGCACCGGCTGTCCCACCGACTGGCGGGTAATGACGCCCGGGGCCACTTTCTCGATCGCCGAGTACTCGCTGGCCTCCACCGGACCCTTGCCGTCCACCGGGTTGCCCAGGGCATCGACCACCCGGCCGAGCAGGGCCTCGCCTACCGGCACTTCCAGAATGCGCCCGGTGGCCTTGACCACGTCGCCCTCGGTGATGTGCCGGTACTCGCTCAGGATCACCGCGCCCACCGAGTCCTGCTCCAGGTTCAGCGCCAGGCCGTAGGTGTCGCCGGGAAATTCCAGCATCTCGCCGTATTGCGCCCCGGACAGGCCATGAATACGGCAGATGCCGTCGGTCACAGACACCACCGTTCCCACTTCGACCTGCTCGGCCTCGGCATCGAAGTTTTCGATGCGCTGCCGGATCAGATCACTGATTTCGTTCGCTTTCAAAGTCATTCCACTACCCGTGTTCTGTTTGGGGCTAATTGCCGGGCCGGCCCAGTGCGGCGGCCAGAGTGCTGAGACCGGCCCGCGCCGAACCGTCCAGGACCTGGTCGCCTACCTGCACGCGGACTCCGCCCAGAAGGTTTTCATCCAGTTCGAAGCGAAAATCCACTTCGCGCCCGAGGCGCGCCTTGAGCGCCCCGGCGATTGCCTCCTGCTGCTCCACGTCCAGCGGCGCTGCCGAAACCAGCACCGCTTCGACCCGTCGTGAGTCTTCGCGCCACAATTGCTCGAACTGCTCGGAAATCGCGCCGAGCGCGCCCAGGCGGCGATTTTCCTGCAGCAGACGCATCAGGTTGCGCACGCCGTCGAATTCCCAGGCGGCCGGGTCTTCCAGCAGTTGGCAGAGCAGTTCGGTCGCCGCCCCGCTCGTGTCGGACGATTCAAGCGCCGCGCGCATTTGCGGGTCCGCGGCCGCCGACGCGGCCGCCTTCAGCGCCGCCGACCACTGGGCGATGCCGCCGCGGTCCTTCGCGTGGGCGAAGGCCGCCCGCGCGTATGGCCTGGCAATGGCGCCGGGTGAATCCATCAGATCCGGTCGGCGAAGCGCTGCAGCATGGCGCCGTGGGCGCCCGCGTCGATCTCGCGCTGGAGGATCTTCTCGGCGCCGGCAATCGCCAGCTCGGCCACCTGCCCGCGCAGTTCGTCGCGGGCCTGCATGGTCTCGCGTTCGATCTCCGAGTGAGCCGACTCGACCAGCCGCAGGCGCTCGCGTTCGCCTTCCTCGCGGGCTTCATCCACGATGCGCGACGCGCGCCCGCTGGCCTGCTCGATGATTTCCGAAGCCTGGCTGCGCGCCTCCGAGACGAGCTGCTCGATCCGTCCCTGCGCCGCGTCCAGTTCGCTGCGCCCGCGGGCCGCGGCCTCCAGGCCGTCGGCGATTTCCTTGTTGCGCTGGTCGATGGCCTCGAGCACCTGCGGCCAGATGAACTTCATCGTGAACCACACCAGCGCCGCAAATACGAGGCATTGCGCCAGCAGTGTTGCGTTGATGTTCATTCGCCGGCTCCTAGCCTATGGCTGCGTTGAGCTGTCCCAGGAACGGGTTGGCGAAGGTGAACAGCAGGGCCACGCCCACGCCGATCATCGACACCGCGTCCAGCAGTCCGGCAATGATGAACATGCGGATCAGCAGCATCGGCGCCAGTTCCGGCTGCCTGGCGGTGCTTTCCAGAAAGCGCCCGCCCAAAAGGCCGAAGCCCAGCGCGGTGCCCATCGCGGCCATTCCGATGATGATCGCGACCGCCAGGGCCGTAATGCCCAGCACCTGGGCCTGGGACGCGGCCAGTTGGATCATTTCTCCAGCTTGGTTTTCCATGAGGTCTCCTGTTAAGCGGAAGTGCTTGGTTTTCTAATGTTCCTCGCTCGCCATGCTCAGATAAACGATGGTGAGCATCATGAAGATGAATGCCTGAAGCGTGATGACCAGGATGTGGAACAACGCCCAGGCCAGGCCCAGCGCGAACTGGACCACGAAACTGAATGCCGCGGCCGACGTAACCAGGGACGTGAGCGAATTGCCCAGGGTAAACAGCGCGATCAGGATGAAGATCAACTCCCCGGCATAGAGGTTGCCGAACAGCCGCAGGGCCAGCGACATCGGCTTGGCCAGTTCCTCCACGACCTTCAGCGTGACGTTGAAGGGCAGAAGCCACTTGCCGAAGGGCTTGAAGAAGATCTCGCGGCCGAAGCCCCCCAGTCCCTTGGCCCGGATGCTGAACACGATAATCAGCAGGAACACGCTGATCGAAAGTCCGAAGGTGATATTGAGATCGGTGCTCGGAACCACCTTCATGTACTCGATGCCCAGCAGCAAGCCGATTTCCGGCAGCAGGTCCACCGGCACCAGGTCCATGAAGTTCATCAGGAACACCCAGCAGAAGATGGTCAGCGCCAGCGGCGCCAGAAGTTTCGAAGGACCGTGGTAGGCGTCCTTCACCTGCGTGTTGACGAAGTCCACCATCATCTCCACGAAGCTCTGCCAGCGCCCCGGCACGCCGGCCGTGGCCCGCCGTGCGGCGAAGTAGAACGACCCGGCGAACAGCACGCCCAGCAGGACGGAGTAGAAAAGGCTGTCGATATGAAACGTCCAGAAGCCTTCGCCGGCCTGGAGGTTGGTCAGGTGGTGTTCGATGTAGCCGGCGCTGCCGCCTCCACCCGATTCAGCCGCCATGCCCGATCTCCCCTATCGCCCCGCCGGGACGGCGGGCGGCGCGCCCTCACCGAGCACCGCCGGCAGCAGGCCGGCCCAGTATCCCAGCATCGTCGCGACGAATCCGGCCAGCAGCCCCAGGAAAACCAGGTCGAAGACGACGATGCAGACGGCGAAACCCACCGCGCACACGACCAGTTTCGCCACCTCGCCCACCAGCACCCGGGCGAGCATCTGTCCGGGCGTGGCGCCGCTGCGCACCCGCAGCAGGCCGGCAACCATGAACAGGCTGCCCAGCAGGCCGATGAACGCGCCGGCGAGGGTCGCCATGCCGGCCGCCTGGCCGAATGCCGGCCAGGCAATCGCGACCGCAACTCCCCCGGCCGCTGCCTGCACCAACACCAGACGCATGGCCGACTTTCGCATGGATTCAAACATAAAAACGCCACCTGCCCTCTGTCGGCTCGGGTGGCACTGGCCGGCCATCGCCGGATTCGCTTCGACGAACCGTAATTGTACTCCGAGTTGCGGGCCCGATGCGAGGCGTACGGGGGTGCAAAAAGCCGCCGGAACTCGTGGTAGCTTTCCCTGACCGGACAGTACAGGCCCGGCCATCCCCGATGTCTCAGTACCGCCACGAAATCAGCACGGACGAGTCCCGGCGCATACAGCGATTCCTCTACATTGTCGCGGCCGGAACGACCGCCTTTGGTCTTGTACTGCTCGCGGCTTTCCTGACGGCCGACCGCTGGCTGCTTCTGATCAGCCACGAGAGCGAACGGCGCTTCGTGGACCGGTACGTCATGGTGGTGAAAAACCGATTCCTTGAACCCGGCGATCCGGTGATCCAGCGCTATGTCGAGGACCTGACACGCCGGATGGGAGCACATATGCGCCCGCCGGGCGATCTGAACATCCGGGTTCACGTGGTCAGGGGACCGCCGAATGCCGTCGCGACCCTGGGCGGCCACATATTCGTGCTTGAAGGGCTGCTGCGCACGCTCGACAACGAGAACAGCCTGGCCATGGTGCTCGCGCACGAACTGGCCCACTGCATCAATCGCGATCCGTTGCGAAGCGTCGGGCGAGGCCTGCTGCTGGACATTGCGCTTTCCTCGGCCGGCGGCGGAGGCGCGGCAGGCAGCCAACTGCTGATGAGACGCTACAGCAGAGAGCAGGAAGAGGCCGCGGATCAGGATGCGTTGCTGGCCCTGAATGCGCAGTATGGCCACATCGGCGGCGCGACGCGCCTGTTCGAGCTGCTGGGCGCACTGGAACCCGAGTTCCTCCGGGGAACGAGGAGCCCGCTGCGGGAAGCGCTGTCGACCCATCCCGCCATCGACCGGCGGATCGAGGCAATCCGGGCCTCGATGGCCGCGAACGGCTGGCGGGCGCTTGAAACGCGACCTTACCCGGAAGAGGTCGCGGCGGCCCTGGGGGCCGTTGACCCTAGTTCGAAGCCTTGACCAGCAGGCCTTTCTTGTCCCTGAAGGAACCCGTGGCAATAAGGACCATATCCACGATCACCCAGATGCCGAAGCCTCCGAAGGTGAGAATCATCAGGATCCCCGTGCCGATCTTCCCCACGTAGAAACGATGGATCCCCAGGACGCCGAGAAAGTAGCAAAGCAGTATCGCCGGGACGAAACCCTTTTCGCTCACCGTTGCCTGCGCGGCCGTTACGCTCGCGCCCGTCTGATTCAGTTCACTCATGCTTGACCTCCGGTCTTGAGCTTTTGTCCGGGATAGCAGACGCGCCTGCCGTGACCGTCGTTGAACGATCCGGTCAGCAACAGGATCGTCACGATCAGCGTGTGCAGGGCGTCCGCGGCGCCCACCAGGATCGCCCAGAAGAAGTGCCCGGTGAAGAGCAGGTAAAACGTGGCCACGAATGCCGACAAGTCGAGTATGGCCTCGACCCAGCGTTCCAGGTAGAAGTGCTGAATGCCGGCCACGCCGAAAATGCCGGACAGGCATACGGCGATCGGATAGCTCTTCCTGGAAACTTCGGGATGGCTTGACTTCACTACCTCTACTCGCATCATTCAGCAGGCGCCGGCAACGCTATACGAAACGTTGCGCAAGCGCAAGCGCCTGTGAAAGCTATCGCTGGTAGCTGAAACGCAGGTAGCCGATGCGTCCCGGAAGGTCGTGCGCGACGAGGCTCATGCCGGTCACGCCGCAGGGGAAACACAGCGGAGGGTCCACGTCGAACAGATTGTTGAACCCCAGCGAAACGGTCCAGCGTTCGTTCATTGCCTGCGGCGTATAGCTGATCCTGAAGTCGGTGTAGAGAGCGGAGTCCACCGGGTCTCCACTCTCCAGGCGCATGTCGTCGGTCCAGCGAAGACTGACCGCGCCCGCCCATCGGCCCTTCATCCACTCGATGTCCGCCACCCAGCGCAATTCCGGGAAGGCCCGCTGAAAGGTCTCGTCGGTGTGCGTTCCGGTCCGGTCGGCCCGCGTGTGCGTGCCGTCGGCCCTGGCGGTGCGCTCGACGTACTCGCTCAGCACCGTCGCATTCACGACGGCCCTGAACCGGCCGATACGCCATTCGGGACTGTCGTAGGCCAGTTGCGCGTCCCAGCCGGCAGCTTCGATGGCGCCGATGTTCTGCAGCCGGTTGTCGATGACCTCCAGCGTGCCGCCCGCGGTGCGCGGCGTCAGGTCGCAGAAGAACGGATCTAGGGTGGCGACGCAGGCGGCCAGCACGTCGCCGGGATTCCTGCCCTGCACGGCCTCGGTCGACTACTACCGCCTTGAGATCGACGAGGCCGTGAGTCCCCCGGCGGTACCGAATTCCCGGCTCCACACCACGCCCAGGGTCAGGGCATGGGATTCCTCGGGGTCCAGCAAGCGGTTGCCGGCGGAAACCGCGGTCAGCTGCGGGTTGGTCTGCACGTAAGCCGCCGGTACGCCCAGGGCCGCGCAGTTGGCGACGATGGACTGCGGCTGGGGCGCGTCGCGGCCTCCGTTGGCGGAGCCGGACTGTGCCAGCACGTCGGAGCAAGGGTCGACGAAGGTGAAATGCTCCTGCGCCGCGCCGCCGAACAGTTCGCCGATTCCGGGCGCCCTGAAGCCGGTTGACGCCGACGCCCGCAGGGACAGGTCCTCGGCGGGCTTGAACAGCATCCCGGCCTTGTAGGTGGTCTCGGTCCCGAAGGTGCTGTAGTCGGACGCGCGCGCGGCCAGGTTCAGCTCCCAATAGCGGGCGCCGGAATCGAGCAGGGGCATGCTGAGTTCGGCGTAGTACTCCAGGGCGCTGAACCCGCCATCGGTACGGCCCGCCGGAACCCCGGCGGTCTCGCCGCGTTCGGCGACCGGATCGGGCCGGAACCAGCCGGCATGATCCCGCCACTCCATACCGGCGGAGAAGCCCGCCTCTCCCGCCGGCAGGCTGAAGACGTCGCCGGTAACATTGACGGCCGCGTTTTTCAGTGTCTGACGGCTGAAATCGCGTTGCGTATAGCCGACGAAATCGAGCATTTCCCGGGTGATGGAGCCGTTGCCGTCGGGTCCCTGGCCGCCGAAGAAATTGAACGGGACGCAGCCGGGAGTAGCGGCGCACACGTCCGGATCGCCCATCGCGACCTGCAGTCTGGCGGCGTTGTGGGAGTTGTACTTGGTCTGCTCGCCGTCGTTCTCGCCGTAGCTGGCGTAGAACTCCCAGAAGAAGCCGCGGTCCAGGAACCCGACCTCGCCGTTCAGTCCGGCGGTGGCGAATACGGTGTTGACCCGCTGGTAGAACAGGCGGCGGCCGGACTCCAGCGGCCGGCGGCCGAAGAAGAGCAGCGTCCCGTCAGCCGGGGAAAGATCCACGCCGAAGGGGTTGTAGGGGTTGCGCGCGGAAATGAAGAAGTTTTCGGCGATGCGGCTGCCACAGCCGCTGCCCAGGCACAGCGGCTCGGGGGCGGCCTTGGTGGTGGAGGAACGCCGGGTCCAGGAAGCCGTGGCGAAATACTCCAGGCCCCCGCCCAGCTCGCCGCGCGCGCTCGCGAACAGGTTGAAGCGCTCGTTGGGCGTGCGCAGGTAGTTGTAGTCGGAGCCGTTGTAGTTGAAGCGGTCCGCGCCCGTGAAGACGTGGAAGTCGCCCGAGGCCGGGTTGGTCGGGTCGAAGCGCGGGATGTTGGCGCCGCCGTCGTTCAGCACTCCGTCGTTCAGCGTGACGCTGGCGCCGGAAGCGAAATTGGGCCCGAAAAAGAAGCGACCCTGCGGAGTGAACGAGGAACAAAGCGATTGCGCGACATCGCAACTCGTGGCGTCCGGGTTGGGAAACGCCGAGCGTGCGCGGCTGGCCGTGTTCACGCCGCCTTCGCTACGCCAGCTCGCGCTGAGGAAAAAATGCGTGCGTTCGCCTCCGCCCCACTTGAGGTCCAGCGCCGTGGACTCGCCGTCCCTCTCGCTGAGGTGGCCTCCCGACTGCACGTCAACGCGAAAGCCGTCGAAGTCCCGGTCGGTAATGACGTTGACCACGCCGCCGATCGCATCGGACCCGTACACCGCCGAGGCGCCGTCCTGCAGGATTTCGATGCGCGCTATCGCGTTGTCGGGAAGGGTGTTGAGGTCCACCGTCCCCGGCACGCCCGAGGCCGAGGCGCCCGCAATCCAGCGGCGGCCGTCCACCAGCACCAGCGTGCGCTTGGCGCCGATGTTGCGAAGCGCGATCTGCGCCGACCCCGCGCCGATCCCGGAACCGTCCTGGGGGAAGCCCAGATTGCCCGGCACATTGAACTGCGAGTTCAGGGCGGAGCCGGCAATGGGCAGGTTCTGCAATGCGTCGCCCAGGTTGGTGAGTCCGGTCCGTTCGAGCGCATCCTTGCCGATCTCGAGGATCGCCGCGGGCTCGTTGACCGGATCGCGGCGGATGCGCGAACCCGTCACCACCACTTCTTCGATGACCGCATCCGGACCGTCGCCGGGAACCTGGGCGAACACCGAAGTCCCGCCGAGAACGCAGACAGCGGCGATTGCCGCCGGTAAGGACCTGGTTGCTTTCATCGTGCTGTCCGGCACCCCCCGTCCGGGATCGAGGGCGTGCCCGCCCTCTGTTCCCCAACCATTACGCTAGCCGGAACGCAAGCCCTTGCGGTAGGCCTCGCCCGCCGCCTCCTTGTCGTCCAGCTCCTCCAGCAGCTCCGCCAGTTCCAGCCAGCCGCCGCTCGACTCCTCGAGGCCCAGGGAGGTCTCGATATAGGAACGCGCCTTGCCCCATAGCTTCGCCTTGCGGCACAAGCGCCCGAGCGCCAGCAGCAGCGCACCGTCTTCCGGATTCTCCGCCAGCCAGCTTTCGGCATGGCGAATGGCCGCCGGGATGTCGCGGAGATCGAGTTCGCCGTAAGCGCCGGCCAGCTCCGAGTTCCATTGCGCGTCCAGACGACGGCGCAGGCCCTGCTCGGCAAGCTCGTGGGCGCCGTTTCGCATCAGTGCGCGGGCGTGGACCAGCACCAGCTTCTCGTTGCCTCGCAAGTCGCGCGGGATCTCTCCCCAGAGGCGCTGCACGCGGCGCGCATCGTCCGCCTCGCCCAGCAAGCCGGTATAGGCCCGCACAGTCCACAGGGCCGCGTCGCCGGCCGCGGCCTGCCCGTGCTTGCGCAGGGCCTTGAGGCGCAGGGCCGCCTCGGCCCATTCCTCCCGCTGCAATTGCAGCGGTATGAAAAGGCGCAGGGCCTGCAGGTGCCGCGGCTCGCGTTCCAGCATCCCGGCGAGGTGGCTCATGGCCGCGGCCTGCTCGCCGGCGCCGAGGTGCAGTTCGGCCCGCTCCAGCGCGATCGCGTCGCGCGCCTCGGGCTGGGCCTTCTCGGCAAGCGAGAACCAATGATCCCGGCGCTCGGCGTCGCCGGAACCGTGCGCCAGCCGGGCCGCCGCCAGGTATTGCAGCACCGGCGCCTGGCTTCTCTCCGCGGACCTGGCCAGCAGCCGCTCGGCGCGGGCGAGCCGCCCCGCGGCCAGCGCCGTAAGTCCGCGTGCGACGCGCCGGCCGGTACGCCTCGCGCTCGCCTTCGCCGCCCGATCGGCCACCAGCCGCGGCGCCTGCCGGACCCTGCGCAACAGCCCCGCTACGAACAGCAGCACGGCGAGCAGGACAATGAGTATGGGAACGGTCATCTCCACCGCCCAACCCTGGAACGATATGAGCACGTAGCCGGCGTCCCCGGCGAGGAACTGCGCCGCTACCGCCACCAGCAGCAGCACCAGGACCACGATCAGGCCGGCGCGCATCAGGCCCTAGTCCTGACGGATGTTCCGCAGGCGCTGCAGCGAAGACGCGATATCGGGCGCTTCCCGCCCCTGCGCCAGCTCGAGCAACTCGTCGATATCCGCCAGCGTATCGGAAACGTCCGGATCGTCCTCCGCGTAGAGGCGCGCCACGCGCCCGCGGGCCGCGACCAGGGCAGCGGAATACGCCTGCAGATCGCCCTGGATGTAGGCCAGGCGCGCCAGGTGCAGTTCCGCCGCCAGCAAACGCTGCAGCATTTCCGTATCGGTGTCGGTCAGCAGCGTGTCGACGCTTCCCTCGGTGCGCCGGACCGTGATCAGCGCCCGCAATGCCCGCCGGGTGCTGGCCAGTGCTCGCTCCCAGCCCCGGTCGGGAAGTTCTTCCGCAGCGGGCGTTCCGCCGGCGGAGGGCCTGAGGTCCGGTTTGAGGCCCTCGACCCTGGAAAGAAGAGCGCCCAGGCGGACCACCACTCCCTGGATGTCGCGCGCCGGCATCCTATCCAGCGCCCGCGCCTGCTCCTGCAACTCCGCCCGCACGGCGCCGTAGCGGGGATCGCCGACCTGGGCCAGCAAATCCAGCGCTTCGCGGACAGCCAGCGCGGCTCCTTCATAGTCCCGCGCGAACCGGTTCTGGCGGTCAGCCAACGCCAGCAGGTTGTCGGCAGCGTCCAGGCGCCAGCGCACCTGCTGTCCAGCAGGGCGGCTTCCCACGGCCTCCAGCGCCCGCTCGGCGGCGGTCAGGCGCACTTCCAGCGCGTCGCGCATCCGCTCCGCCGCCAGCCGCGCAGCCTCGGCATCGGCCGCCTGCTGCGCCGCATCCGCGTCTCGGCGGCCCTCAAGCTCTTCCAGCCTTGCCTCGAGTTGCCCGATTTCGGCAACCTCTTCCTCAAGCTGCGCAACGCGCGACGGCAGACCGGCCAGGTAGTCATACCAAAGCCAGAAGCCCGCCGCGAACACGATCAGCGGGATCAGCCACAACCACCGAAGGCGCCTGCGGGGAGCCGCTTTTCCGGTCTTCGGCGAATCGGCCTTCGCGGGCGGGCTGCCGGCGGAAGCGGCCTTCTTCGCAGCGCCGGCCTTCGGCTTCTCCGCCTTGCCGGGGGGATTGGATTTTGCTCCCGCCATACGGTCCTCCGGTGCAATCCGGGTAGTCTATCAACTCGGCGTGATATTTCTCCGCCTATGCGAACAATTCGATACTGGACAAACCGGCGGCCGATAACGCACCCTTGCGGACCATGAACGACGATTTCATTTCCGATCTGGCCCGGCGCCTGCGCAAGCTGGTTCCGGCCTCGGCCGAGGGAGCGGCGAAGGACCTGGAAACCAATTTCCGGGCTCTGCTCCAGTCCGCCCTGGGCCGGGGCGACTACGTGACCTACGAGGAATTCGAGGCGCAACGGCGCGTGCTGGAACGCACCCGCGGGACGGTCGAGGCGCTGGAGCGAAAGCTGGCGAAGATGGAATCGCGGGGGGACTGAGGCTGACGGCGGGCCAGGGACGGCATTGAATCCATCGACTACCCACACGAGCGCGCTCAGCGGCGCGGAGGCCCCCGGCGTCACCGTGGAAGTTGGCATCACCAACGGCCTGCCGGGCATCACCATCGTCGGCCTGCCCAGAAAAGAGGTGCGGGAAAGCGCATCGCGGGTGCGCCACGCGCTGCGAAGCTCCGGTTTCAAGGTGCCGCCGAGCAGCATCACGGTGAACCTGGCGCCCGTTGAATTGCCCAAGAGCGGCGGGCGCTACGACGTCCCCATTGCGTTGGGGATCCTGGCGGCGGACGGTCAGATCGACCCGGCCGTACTGGCGGGGGCCGAGTTCCTGGGCGAGCTGGCGCTGACCGGCGCGCTGCGGCCCGTCCCGGGCGTCCTGCCTTCGGTGCTCGCCGCCGCCCGGCGCGGACGGACGCTGTTTCTCCCCGAGGCCAACTCCGCCGAAGCGGGTTTGGTGAAGTCGGCCCGCGCGGTAGCGGTGGCCGACTTCGGGCAGCTTGTGGCCAGGCTGTACGCGCACGGCGAGCCCGAGCGCGTCGCCTACAGCGGTGACCGCGTTCCGCCGGCTGCTTACCCCGACCTGAATGAGGTGATCGGAATGACGCAGGCCAAGCGGGCAATGGAGATTGCCGCGGCCGGGGCGCACAACCTGCTGCTTAGCGGACCGCCGGGCGCGGGCAAGAGCATGCTGGCGAAGCGCTTCCCCGGCCTTCTGCCGCCGATGAGCGAGGAGGAAGCGCTGGAAACCGCGGCACTGCATTCGCTCAAGGGCATCGCGCTGGAGGACAGCTGGCGGCGGCGGCCCTTCCGCAGTCCCCATCACAACTGCTCGGGCGGCGCGCTCGTCGGCGGCGGCGCACGGCCCACTCCCGGCGAAATCTCCCTCGCCCACAACGGGGTGCTGTTCCTCGACGAACTGCCGCAATTCCGCCGCGACGTTCTGGAGGCCCTCCGGGAACCGCTGGAAACCCGCAAAATCGTGGTGTCAAGGGCCGGTTACACGGCCACCTTCCCGGCCCGCTTCCAGCTACTGGCGGCGATGAATCCCTGCCCCTGCGGATTCGTCGGCGATCCCCAGCGCGAGTGCCGCTGCACGCCGGAAGCCGTGCGCCGCTACCAGGGACGAATATCCGGACCGTTCCTTGACCGCATCGATCTGCGGGTGCACGTCTGCCGGCCGGCGCGCACCATCATCGCCGACGTTCCCCGCGATGGAATCTCAAGCGCCCGGATCCGGACGCGGGTCCTTGAAGCCCGGGAAGTACAGGCAGACCGAGGCACGAAATGCAATGCCGAACTGGAGGACGGCGAACTCCGCGTCCACTGCCGCCCACGGCAGGCCGGACGCGCCCTGCTGGAAAACGCCGCCCGGAAACTTGCGCTCTCGCCGCGGGCATGCGCACGGATACTCAAGGTGGCCCGCACGATCGCCGACCTGGAATCGGCCGACCGCGTGGCCGAGCCCCACGTCGCGGAAGCCCTGGCCCTGCGCGGAAGCGGTTTTTCCTGAATCCGAATGGCCGCAAGCCGATTGACGTTCGGCGCCGTTCGCGTCTAGCGCCGATAGATGCCGCCGGGCTCGATCAGGCCGAGCCACCAGAACAGGATGATCAGCAGGAAGAGAGCCGCGGAAAGCGCTACGCGCCACGCTAGCGAGCGCACCATTCGGCCCGGATCGCCCTTTGCCGCCACCATGTGGTACAAACCCGACCCCAGGCTGGCGATAATAGCCAGCAGCAGCACGACGATGAGTGCTCGAATCATCTTCCTGTTCCGGCGCGAAACCGCATGATAACTC
>CAYMQG010000083.1:0-14417 GCA_964392625.1 uncultured Gammaproteobacteria bacterium
CCTCACTCCAACTCGACTCTAGGAAGTCCGCAGGACAACGGTCCAGCCACCGCCACCCTCGGACGCCCAAGGGCGCCGAGGGTGGCCCTATTGGAACAGACAAGCAGGGACAGCGAGAATCGAGCCAGGATGGCGTCTCCCACGAGGAGGGGGGCGAAGAAAGGGCGAGGGCTGGCGCCTCCGCATGCGCGGGCCGGTATGATTCGCGCCATGAGTAAGAAACGCGCGTGGCTTGCTGTGGCCCTGATCGCGCTTGTGGCGCTGCTGGGAACGCTCGGCTGGATGGCTAGCGACTATCGCCTGTGGGTCAGGTTCCTGAACTGGCCCCAGGATGCGTCGGATCCGGCCAATGCCCGCCGGTTTTCGCCGCAGGTGCCGATCGTCTATGGCGACAGCCCAGCCCCCCATACCGCGCAGGACCTGGTCATCCCGCAGGATGTGCTGGAGGAGGCATGGGAATATGCGCAAAGCCAGCAAAGCTACGCGCTGCTGGTTTCCGTCAACGGGGAATTGCAGTTCGAACGCTACGACCGCGGGGCCAATTCCAGAACGCCCTACAACTCCCAGTCGCTGCACAAGAGTCTGACCGCAGTGATGCTGGGCGCCGCCATCTACAACGGCGCGATCGAATCCGAGGACCAGCCGGCGTCGTTCTGGCTGGAGGAGTGGGCGGACGATCCGCAACGCTCGGGCATTACCCTGGCGAACCTGGCCTACATGGAAGGCGGCCTTGAGCGGGGCCGCTTCGCCGTCAGTCCCTTTGCTCCCGGCGCGCGGCTGTTCCTGACCGGCCACCTGGCCCGCGAAGCCCTGGGCACGCCCATGGTTGCCGAACCGGGCGCCGAGTACATCTGGTCCAACGCCAGCGTGCAGGCCCTTTCCATCGCGATCGAAAGGGCCGCCGGGCGGCCCTGGGCGCAATTGTTGAGGGACTGGATCTGGGAGCCGCTCGGGGCCGGCGAAGCCTGGGTGCAGCTGGACCGCCCGGGCGGCAATGCGCAATCGTTCTGCTGCCTGATATCCAACGGCCGCAACTGGCTGCGCATCGGCGAGCTGATGGCCGGAGACGGCGTCTGGAAGGGCCGGCGCCTGCTGCCCGAAGGCTGGGTCGGCCGCATGACGCGCGGCGCGTCCACCAACCCCAATTTCGGAATGCAACTGTGGCGCAACGAACCCTACGCGCCGACCCAGTTGCGCATGTCGAGGCCGCGCCTGGAAGTGCCGCGCGACCCGGCGCTGGCGGCGCCCGACGCCTGGTACATGGAAGGACACTTCTCGCAGCGCGTCTACGTCGTGCCGTCGCTGGGGCTGGTGGTCGTTCGCTTCGGGGAGGACCGCCTGGACTGGGACGAAGCGAAGATGATGAACGGGCTGATCGGGGCGCTGAAGCCTGCGCCGTCCGTGTCGCTAAGCGTCACCATCCCCGATCATGCCTTCGGCGAACGCGCCGCGCCGCGCCCGCCCGATTACGAACGCCGGGACAACTGGGCCCGCTATCCCGATGGCGCGGAAACGCTCGCGGCGGAGCTCGCCGCCGGCTTCTATATTCACCCGACCACCTGGCCCGGAAGCGAATGGAACGCTACCGTGCCGGACGCTGCGGCGCGTCCCGGCGTGGATGCCGTGGTGACGTCGCAGGCGAGCGTGCTGGACGCCTGCTGCGCGGTTTACGCCCCGCGCTATCGCCAGGCTGCTTCGGCCGCGGTGTTCGACCGCAGGGGCAACGGGCCGCAAGCCTACAGCCTTGCGTTCACCGACATCGTGCGCGCGTTCCGGCATTTTGCCGAGCAGACCGGAGAGCGGCCCATCGTGGTGCTGGGCCACAGCCAGGGGGCATTGCACGCCGAGCATTTGCTGAGCGACGTGATCGCAGCGGACGATGCACTCGGGAAACGCATGGTTGTCACCTATATCGCCGGCATACCCGTTCCGCTGGGCTCCTACGGCGACAGGCTCAAGAGCTTCGAGCCATGCCGGAAAAGTGACGATACGGGCTGCGTGGCCTCCTGGATCACCTACGGACCGACCGGGGACGCAGGGGCCATTCAGTTCGGCACGGCCCAGCGTTTCCCGCAATACCAGCGCGACGACGGCGGGCTGGACGTGCAGTGCAGCAACCCGCTGAACTGGTCGGCGCCGGGCGAATGGACGCCCGCCTCGGCCAATCCCGGCGCGGTAGCGCCGGCGCCGCCGGGACAGGGGCGGCGCGCCTCGATTCCCGGAGTGACCGGCGCCTGGTGCGACCGGGGGATCCTGCGGCTGGACCGCACGCCAGCCGCGCCCTTCGACGCCCTGATGCTGCCCGGAGCGAGCTACCACTACTACGACGTGTCGCTGTTCCATGCCGCACTGAGCGCCAACGCATCGCTGCGTACACAGGCCTGGCGTCAACCGCAATAGCGCAATTCTCCGCGAGCGCAAACGGCCCCGGATTAAAGGGGGCGCGTTTATACTCACGCGTGATCCGCTGGGGAGGCGGAGTTTTTTTGCATTTGATCAGGGGACAACCATGACCTTATCGCGTTTCACGCGCCCGGCGATCGCGCTCGGCGTCCTTACTTTGCTTGCCACCTCGCTGCCGGCACAGGAAATCGAGGAGATCGTCGTGACGGCTCGAAAACGAACCGAATCGGTGCAGGACATCCCGCTGAGCATCTCCGTGTTCGACGAAGAAGCCATTGCCGCGGCCGGCATCAGGGACATCGACGATATCGCCCGGCTGACGCCCGGCCTGGTTTTCGACAAGGGCTGGATCCCGCAGGACACGCGCCCGCATATCCGCGGACTGCCCACCGACCGCGGCCGCGCCCCGGTCGGCATCCTGGTGGACGGCATCGACATCTCGTCGGAATCGATGCTCACCTCCGGCGGCGGAATGCTGATGAACCTAAAGGTCATGGACATCGAGCGCATCGAAGTGGTTAAGGGTCCGCAAAGCGCACTGTACGGCCGGGTGGCCTTCGGCGGCGCGGTGAACTACGTCTCCAGGGCCCCCAGCGACGAGCTGGAGGCCAGCTTTTCCGCCGACGTGGGCGACTACGGGCAGATGGAAGCGCGCGTGGGCGTGTCCTTCCCGGTATCGGAGACCCTCGGCCTGCGGATCAACGCCGTGACCGCGCAGCATGACGGTTACTACGAAAACGAAGTGTCGGGCGAAGGCATTGGCGGTTCCGACTCGACGGGCGTGTCGGCGGCGGCCGCTTTCCAGCCTTCGGACACGTTCAACCTCGACCTCAGGGTTGCCTACTCGTCGGACGAATACGAAATCCGCCCGCAAATGCAGCTGGCCAGCAAGACCGGCCACGCCGATCCCGTGCATTTGCCCGCGCACGTGGTGGGACTCCTGGCGCCCGGCCCGTTCGGGCCGTCGCCCTACCCCGCGAATGTCTTCGCCCCGCCGCCCGGGCCGATCCCCTTGCTGGACAGGATTACCGCCAGCCTGAACCCGTACACCGGCGAGGACTACGAAGGAAGCACCTTCGACTCGCTGCTGGTGCACGCCAGGGCGGAGTGGGACTTCGGCGGGACGAAGCTCAACGCCTGGCTGGGCAGCACGTCCGCCGAAACCACGCAGAACATGGACGTGGACTACTACGGAGAGCCCTGGCGGCCGGTTTTCCTGCCGTCGCCGGGCGTCAACGAACCTCTGCCCGCGCAATTCCTTTTCGACCTTGAGACGGACATCGACCAGACCAACCTCGAGCTCAGGCTGGGCGACCTGGAATCCGACGGATTCCGCTGGGCCGTGGGCGGACTGTACTGGAACGAAGAAGTGCGGCAGAAGAACGGAAACCTCATCGTGCTGATGTTCGTTCCGATCATTTCCGCGGGCCAGAACGTGGCCGCCCAAAGCCCCATCATGAAACGCGACGAGGGCCGCGATACCGATCACTGGTCGGCGTACGGAATCCTCGAATACGACTTCAACGACAGGCTGACCGGCTCGGTGGAAGCGCGCTACTCGGACGAATCCACGGACACATACTGGACCGTGGGCGGGAACGGCATGATCGGCGCCGCGTTTGCGGGACCCATCCCCGTCAACAACAATCCGACCGTGTCGCGAGGCTCCGAGGACAGTTTCTTCACGCCGCGGTTCACGCTCGAGTACCAGTACTCCGACAACATACTCACCTACGCTTCCATCGCCAAGGGCGTCAAGCCCGGCGGCGTGTCCACGATAGCGAGCCCGAACCCCCTTACCGCGCGCTTTGCGCCGGAGGAATTGTGGAACTACGAAGCCGGATTCAAGAGCACGCTCGCGGATGGCCGCGTGACGTTCAACGCCGCCGTGTTCTTCATGGACTACGAAGGCAAACAGACGGTCAGCCTTGAGCCCAGTGAAACTGCGGCCACCGGCTTCGACCTTGTTGTGGGCAATGCGGGCGCCGCGGAAATCAGTGGCTTTGAGGTAGAGGGCGCACTTGCACTTACGGATGAGCTGGTGATTCGTGGTGGATATACGTGGCTGGACAGCGAGTACACCGACTATGTGAGCCTCACCAACAGTTCGCTCACGATCGGGCTGGTTAACGATTGCACGCTGCAGCAGACGCCCGCCGGGTTCTTCCTCTGTTCGGTGGATCAGTCGGGGAGGGAGATGGAGCGCGTGCCGAAACATAACTTCAACGTCTCCGCCAGCTACACCCGCGCCGTCGGCAACGGCATGAACTTCCAGGCGGACCTGCTCATGCAGTACCAGAGCGAGCGCGGGATAGCGGTCGGACGCCGCAACGTGTTCGACTCCTGGGTCAACGTCGATGCGCGCATCGGCCTGCAGGCGGAGCGCTGGAGCGTGTTCGCCTACGTGGACAACGTAACGGGCGACGACACGGTGCGCACGGCGCAGAGTTCGGGCGACTTCTTCGCGCTGGGCAACCTGGCGACCGTGATTTTCGCGCCTGACAAGCGCCAGGCCGGAGTGCGCTTCAGCTACTCGATGTAGCAGCCAAGGCGTCCGCCCGCCTGCGGCGTATACGCCGCAGGCTAACGTCAGGCGTGATGCAGTGCCTGGTGGAGGTCGGCGATGAGGTCGGCGGCGTCTTCGATGCCGCAGGAAAGCCGCACCAGGTTGCCGGTGATTCCGGCGGTCTCGCGGGCCTCGGGCGTCATGGCCGAGTGACTCATCAGCGGCGGAAAGCCGGCAAGGCTTTCCACGCCGCCCAGGCTTTCCGCGATCGTGAACAGTTCCAGCGCGTTCAGCAGCCGCTCGGGCGCGGCTTCGTCGCCGTGAAGATGCAGCGACACCACCGCCCCGAAGCCGTCCATCTGCCTCTTCGCGAGTTCATGTTGAGGATGGTCTTCAAGGCCCGCGTAGTAAACCTGCGCCACCTTTTCGTGTTCCCGGAGGTCCCGCGCTATCCGCCCGGCGTTCTCGAACTGGCGGCGGACCCTGAGTTCCATCGTCTTCAGCCCGCGCAGCGCCAGGTACGAGTCCAGCGGCGCCAGCACGCCGCCGGTGCGAGTGCGCACCTGCCTGAGGCGCTCGGCCAGGTCCTCGTCGGCGATGCTCAGGGTGCCGCCCAGCACGTCCGAGTGCCCGGCCACGTACTTGGTAATGGAGTGCATCGAAATATCGCAGCCCAATGACAGAGGCCGCGTCGCCAGCGGCGTGGCGAGCGTGCTGTCGACGCAACTCAAGGCGCCTCGCTCCGCGCACAGCGCCGACAGGGCCTCGAGGTCGGTGATCCGCAGCAGCGGGTTGGACGGCGTTTCCATCCACACGAGCCGCGTGTTCTTGCGCCAGGCGGCCTTGAGGGCCTCGGGCCCCTCGTCCTGGTGGACGTAGCTGACCTGGAAACGCGCCTCGCCCGCCACCCGCAGCAGGTTGAAGCTGCCGCCGTAAACGTTGGCGGGGCCGATGATGTGATCGCCCGGCTCAAGCAGCTCCAGCACCGCGGAACTGGCCGCCTGGCCGGACGAGAACGCCAGGGTTGCCGTTCCCTCTTCCAGTTCGTTCAGGGCCCGCTCGAAAGCGTCGCGGGTCGGATTCGACAGGCGCGTGTATATGTGCTCCGGCTGCTCCCGCATGGCCGGGTAGGCGAAGGTGCTGCTCTGATGGATCGCAGGCATGACCCCGCCGGTGGCGGCGTCGTGCGTGTCGCCGGCATGCACGCAGCGAGTGGAATTGCCCTGCTTCTTGCTCATGGTCCCGAACCCTGAGGCCGCATTATGGCGGGAAGCGCCGAGAACACAATACTCGGGCCGGCGTATGCGTCGGGGACAATAGGGCGATGGCGGCGGTGCGAAGTCCGGGTTCCCTGTTGCGGGAGGGGACGAGACGGCTCGAGTGCGTCAGCTCGAGTGCGTGGCTGGATTGCGAGTTGCTGCTGGCGCATGCGCTGGGCCTGGACCGCACCGCGCTTTACGCGCGCCCGGCGGAAGAACTGCCGGCCGAATCGGTGGAACGCTTCCAGGCACTGCTGGCGGAACGCGCCCGGGGGAAGCCCCTGGCACAGATCATCGGGCGCCGGGAGTTTTATTCGCTGGAATTCGAGATCAGCCGCGACGTGCTGGTGCCGAGGCCGGAGACCGAGCTGCTGGTCGAGGTCGTTCGCGACGGCGTCAATCCGAGCGCCGGGACTCCCCGGATACTGGACCTGGGGACCGGTTGCGGCGCGGTGGCCGTAGCGCTGGCGCGGACCCTGCCCGAATCGCGGCTTGTCGCCACGGACAGTTCCGACGCCGCGCTTGCCGTCGCTCGTCGCAACGCCGGTCGGCTCTCGCCGGGGCGGGTGCGCTTCCTTCAGGGCCCCTGGTACGGTCCGCTGGACGGCCGGCGCTTCGACGCCATCGCCTGCAATCCGCCGTACGTGGAGTCCGCCCTGTGCGGCGAGCCGCCCCTCTGCTTCGAGCCTCTGCAGGCGCTGGATGGCGGTCCCGACGGCCTGCGGGAACTGCGCCCGGTAATTTCCGGGGCGCCGCCGCACCTCAACCCGGGCGGACTGCTGGCCGTGGAGCACGGCGCGGACCAGGGCGCGCCGGTCCGCTCACTGATGCGCCGCGCCGGACTCGAGGCGCCGGTCACCCATTGCGACCTGGCGGGCCACGAGCGCGTTACGGCAGCCCGGATCAGCCGGTGAGGTTGGGCGCCAGCCAGAGGCGGGCTTCGTCAAGGGAAATGTTCTTGCGCCGGGCGTAGTCGGCAAGCTGATCGTCGCCGATCAGTCCGATATTGGGGTAGCGGGAACGGGCGTGCGCAAAGTAGTAGCCCGACACCGTGGCGGCCGGCCACATCGCGTACGACTCGGTCAGGCGTGCGCCGATGCGCCGCTCGACATCCAGCAGGCGCCAGATCAATTCCTTTTCGCTGTGGTCGGGGCAACCCGGGTAACCCGGTGCGGGACGAATGCCACGGTAGCGCTCGGCTATCAGGTCCTCGTTGCTGAATGACTCGTCGCCCGCGTATCCCCACAGGTCCCTGCGCACTTTCTCGTGCAGAAACTCGGCGAACGCTTCGGCGGCCCGGTCGGCCAGCGCCTTGAGCTGGATGGCGCCGTAATCGTCGGGGGATCCTCTGCCGCGAGCCAGTTTCGCTATGGTCTCGTCCAATTCGCCACCGGCGGTGACCGCGAACATCCCTACCCAGTCGCCGCCCGCACTCGTCGGCGCGACGAAGTCGGCCAGCGCCGTATTCGGTTTGCCGGGCGGCATGCGGCGCTGTTCGCGCAGGCCGTGAATGCGCCCCAGTTCCGTTTCCCGTGATTCGTCCTCGAACACCACGATGTCGTCGCCATCGGACGCGGCCGGGAAGATTCCGGCAACGCCCGCCGTCGGGAATTCGATCTCCCGGGCCCTGATCGGCTCGATCAGCGAGCGGTGAAGGTCGTCCCAGAGTTCCCTGGCGGCCTCGCCCTTGTGCTCGTCATCCAGAAGCTGGGGGAATTTCCCGTGCATCTCCCAGGCGGCGAAATAGGGCTGCCAGTCGATGTAGCCGTACAGGTCCTCCAGCCTTGGCGAAAGCGGTTCGATGACGCCCGTTCGCGCCGGTTCCGCAGGCGGTTCCGCGGCCCAGTCGATCCGCAGCCCGTTGCTCCGTGCCTCGCCGAGGCTGAGCAGGTCCTCGCGCCGGCGCTTGCCGGCCGGCTGCTCCCGGCGCCGCTTGAGGTCGCGGGCGACGCCGCGCAGGTACGCCTCGCGGCGGTCGCCGCTCAGTTCACCCAGTACCCCTACCGCCCGGGAGGCGTCCTTCACGTACACCACTCCGCGTTCGTAGGCCGGATCGATCTTCAGCGCCGTGTGCCGCGGCGAGGTGGTGGCGCCGCCGATCAGCAGCGGAAGGTCCATGCCGCGCCGCTGCATCTCGCCGGCCACGTGCACCATCTCGTTGAGCGACGGCGTGATCAGGCCGGACAAACCGATGTAGTCGGCCTTTTCCCTGATCGCGGTGTCGAGAATCTCCTCGCAAGGCGTCATCACGCCGAGGTCGATGACCTCGTAACCGTTGCACTGCAGCACCACGCCCACGATGTTCTTGCCGATATCGTGTACGTCGCCCTTGACCGTTGCGACCACCAGCCGCCCGCGGCTCGACACGCCGCTGCCCTCCTGTTCGATAAACGGAACGAGGTGGGCCACGGCCTTCTTCATGACCCGGGCCGACTTGACGACTTGCGGCAGGAACATCCTGCCGGTGGCGAACAGGTCGCCCACGGTGTTCATGCCGTCCATCAGCGGGCCCTCGATCACGTCCAGCGCTTGCTCGCTGGCCTGCCGGGCGGCCTCGGTGTCCTCCACCACGTGGGCGTCCAGCCCGTGCACCAGTGCGTAGCTCAGCCGCTCCGCCAGCGGCAGGGCCCGCCACTCCTCTTCGTCGCGGGCCTGCCGCACGCCCTGCCCCTGGTATTCCTGCGCCAGTTGCAGCAGCCGCTCGCCGGCGCCCGGACTGCGGTTGAGGATCACGTCCTCCACCGTGTCGCGCAGCCGCTCGGGGATGTCCTCGTACACCCCCAGCTGGCCGGCGTTGACGATCCCGAAGTCCATGCCGCCGGCGATGGCGTGGTACAGAAATACGGAATGCATCGCCTCGCGCACCGCGTTGTTGCCGCGGAACGAGAACGACAGGTTGCTGATCCCGCCGCTGGCGTGCACGCCGGGCAACCGCTCGCGGACCCGTCGGGTGGCCTCGATGAATGCGCGGCCGTAGTCGTCGTGTTCTTCGATCCCGGTGGCCACGGCGAAAATGTTCAGGTCGAAGATGATGTCCTCGGGGGGGAAGCCGGCCTCCTCCACCAGCAGGCGGTAGCTGCGCTCGGCAACCGCGACCCGCTGGTCGACGCTCTCGGCCTGGCCCTTCTCGTCGAAGGCCATGACGATCACGGCCGCGCCCAGGCGCCGTATCTCGCGCGCCTGCTCGATGAACTCCTCCTCGCCGTTCTTGAGGCTTATGGAATTGGCCACGCCCTTGCCCTGCACGCATTTCAGGCCGGTGACGAGCACCTCGAAGCGCGACGAATCAATCATGAGAGGCGCCCGCGATATGTCCGGCTCGGCGGCCAGCAGATTGACGTAGCGGCGCATCGCGGCCTCGGAGTCCAGCAAACCCTCGTCCATGTTCACGTCCAGCAGGTTGGCGCCGGCCTCGACCTGCTGGCGCGCCACGCTCACGGCGGCGGGATAGTCGTCCGCCTCGATGAGCCGGCGAAAGATCGCCGATCCGGTGACGTTGGTGCGCTCGCCGACGTGAACGAAACCGGTGCTTTCGTCGATGTTCAGCGGCTGCAGCCCGGCCAGGCGCGTCATCCGCGGCGGCGCCGGCGGCGTGCGCGGGCTTATGCCGGCCAGCGCCTCGCGTATCGCCCGGACGTGCTCGGGCGTGGTGCCGCAGCAGCCGCCGGCCAGGTTCAGCAGCCCCTCCCTGGCCATCGCTTCGAGCGTGGCCGCCATCTCCCCGGGCGACTCGGTGTACTCGCCCAGTTCGTTGGGCAGCCCCGCGTTGGGGTGGACGCTCACCGGGAGTTCGGCAACCCTCGACAGTTCCCGCATGTGCGGATGCAACTCGGTCGCGCCCAGTGAGCAGTTCAGGCCGATGGCGGTCATTGGCGCGTGCCGGATCGAGTTGTAGAAGGCTTCCACGGTCTGGCCCGACAGCGTCCGGCCGGATGCGTCGGTAATCGTGCCGGAGACGATTACGGGCAGCGTGCGCCCCACACTTTCGCCGGCGCGCGCGATCGCGTACAGCGCCGCCTTGGCATTGAGCGTATCGAAGATGGTCTCGATCAGCAGCAGGTCGGCGCCACCCTCCACCAGCGCGAGCGTGGCGATCTCGTAGGTGGCCGCGAGTTGGTCGAAATCGGTGGCCCGGTAGCCGGGGTCCTCTACGCGCGGGGACAGCGAGGCGGTCCGGTTGGTGGGCCCCAGGCTGCCGGCCACGAAGTACGGCCGCCCGTCGCGTCGCTGGGCCGCGTCCGCGGACTCGCGGGCGATGCGGGCGGAAGCGCGGTTGATGTCGGCGACCCGGTCCTCAAGACCGTAGTCCGCCTGCGATGGCGCGTTGGCGGTAAAGCTGTTGGTGGTGACGATGTCGGCGCCAGCCTGGAGATAGGAATCATGGATTTCGCGCACGAAGTGCGGCTGGGTCAGGCACAAGAGGTCATGATTGCCCTTGAGTGCCTGCGGCCAGTCGGCGAATTCCGGGCCTCGGTATTCCTCCTCGGACAGATCCAGCGTCTGGGCAAGCGTGCCCATCGCGCCGTCGATGAAAACGATTCGCCTGCGGATCAGTTCGCCCAGGGCCTCGGCCCGGGCTGCGGGCGTGTTCACGACTGCGTCTCCGGGGCGCTCAAGCCGAGCGCCTCGCAGATGGCCGCGGTCAGCGGCGCCCGATTCATCGTGTAGATGTGAAAACGCTCGACGCCGTTCTCCGCCAGGTCCCGAACCTGGTCCAGGGAGAAACCCTCGGCGATTTCCCCCACCGCACCGGAATCTTCCCCGGCCTGTTCAAAGCGCGCGCGCAGCGCCGCAGGGACCTCCACGTGGGTCTTGCCGGCAAACGAAAACACCTGCCTGTAGTTATGCAGGGGCATGATGCCGGGCGCCAGCAAGTGCTCGATACCCGCTCCCGCGAAAACGTCGCGCAGGCGATAGTACCGGGCGTTGTCGAGGAAGAACTGGGTGATGGCCAGGGTGGCGCCGGCGTCCAGCTTCTGCTTGACGAACTCGAGGTGCCCACGCAAAGCGGCGCTGTCGCCGCCGCCGTGCTCCGGGTGCGCGCCCACCATGACCTCGCGTATCCCGGCGGCCCTCATGTCCGCGATCAACTCCACCGTGGAGGAGTAGCCGCGATTGCGCACTTCCTCCGGGACGCCGTCGGCGGGGATGTCTCCGCGCAACGCGATCATCCTCCGCACGCCCTGCTCGACGTAGTCCCGCACGATCTCGCGCACCTCGTCGCGGGTGTGCGAGACATGGGTCAGATGGGGCGCGCAATCGATGCCGTAGTCCTGCCGGATCCGCCGCACCCAGCGCGCCGTACCCTCCCGCGTCGAACCGCCCGCGCCATACGAAACGGTACAGTGCAGCGGGCGATACGGCAACAGGCGCTTCAGCGAAGCCTCCAGCATTGCGGTCAGTTCTTCCGTGCGCGGCGGAAAGAACTCCAGCGAAATTTTGGCGGGTGGGCTCATGGGATCGGTCCGGCGTGGACAATTCACGCTGCGCGCATCATACTCACTCGCTCGCCCATTTGGCCCGGCGGCCAGCCGGCGTGGTCCATTTCACGCCGCGAACTCCGCCGGGCAATCGGCCGCCCGGCATGTCCAGTTCCGCATTATCCACGCCCGCGTACCGCCGTTTCCTGATCGGCAGCACCATCACCACGCACGGCCTCTGGATCCTGCGGCTGGCCCTGGGGTGGCAGGCCTGGCAGCTCACCGAGTCGGAATTCTTCGTAGCGGCCGTGGCGTTTGCGGCATATTTCCCTGTGGCCGTGCTGGGACCGGTTTTCGGCGCATACGCCGACCGCTGGGACCGGCGCAGGGCGGCGCAGATCTTCAATGTGCTCAACATCGGCGTCACCGCCGGCCTGTTCGGACTGTCGGCCCTGGGCCTGATGACGCCGGCGGCGCTGTTTCTGCTGGCGCTGTCGTTCGGCGTGTTCAGCGGCGGATATACGCCGATGCGACTGGCGTTGATGGCCAACCTGGTGCCATCCATGCAACTGGCCAGCGCGGTGGGGCTCGGGGCGGTGAGCTTTAACGTGGCGCGCGTGATCGGTCCGGTGCTCGGCGGCTACATCATCAAGTTCTTCGGCCTGGCGCCCGCTTTCGCGCTCAGTACGGCAACGTTTCTCGGCATGGCCTGGGTGCTCTGGGACCTCAAGCTGCAACCGGTGGCGCGCGAACTGGAGCGCCAGATCGGGCTTGCACGCCTGCTGCGCGACGGCGTCAGCTACACCCTGCGCCATCCCGCGATCCGCTACTACCTTGTTCTCGTTTTAATTGGCGCGACCTTCGGACGGGCGCTGTTCGAGCTTATGGCGCCGTACGCCGACGAAGTCTTTCAGCGGGGCAGCGACGGAATGTCGCTGCTGATTTCCTCTTTCGGCGTGGGGGCGGTCGCGGGCGGCTTCTGGGTGGCCCGGAACAAGGACCTGAAGCAGCTTCGCAAATCGGCCGCCATTTGCGTGGCACTGGCCGGTCTGCTGATCGTTGCCTTCGGCTTTACCGACAATTTCTGGCTCGCCATGCTGCAACTGCCGTTCTTCGGATGTGCCCTGACCATTTGCGGCGTGGGCTCGCAGACGCTCACGCAGGCGGTGGTCGAGGAAAAATATCGCGGCCGCGTGATGAGCCTGTGGAGTGTGGTGGCATTCGGCGGCGTGGCGCTGGGCAGCGCGGCGCTGGGAGGCTGGGCGCAGTCGATCGGCCTGACCACGGCCACCGTGTACTGGGGCGGGGTGGCGGCGGTACTGGGGCTTGCCACCCTGCTCTGGCTGACACGGATTCCCGAACCGAAGGTAGCCGGCGCCTCCTGACGGCAACTCAACAGCGGCGGTCCGGTTATTCGTGGCGCAGGGCTTCGATGGGGTCCAGCGTCGAGGCGCGGCGGGCCGGCCACAGTCCGAAGACGATCCCGATGAGCAGGCTGCAGCCGAGCCCCACGGCGATCGATTCCGCCGCCACTACGGTCTGCCAGTTGAAGAACTCCGCCAGCAACTCCGATGCGCCCCAGCCGGCGGCCACGCCCAGCAGGCCGCCGAGCAGGCACAGCAGCGAGGATTCGACCAGGATCTGCGACATGATCGCTCCGCGGGTCGCGCCTATCGCCCGGCGCACGCCGATTTCGCGGGTCCTTTCGGCCACCGTGACCAGCATGATGTTCATGATCCCTATTCCGCCCACGACCAGGCTGACCCCCGCGATCGCCGGAAGCAGCAGGGCGAAGATGCGCGTGGTTTCCTCGCGCACCTCCAGGAACTGCTTGCGGTCGAGGATCCCGAAATCGTTGTCCTCGCCCGGCCGGATCCGGTGCTCGCGGCGCAGAATGCGCTCCACGTCCACCAGCGCCTGCTCCACCGCCGAACCCCTGCGTATCTGCACGTCCATGCTTTCCAGCCGGTCGCTGCCGGTCACCCGGTACTGCGCCGTGGACAGCGGCACCAGCACGTCGTCATTGGGGTTCTGCATGCCGACCGAACCGGTTTCCTCCAGGACGCCGATCACGGTGAACGGTACTCCGCCCAGCAGCACGCTCTGCCCCAGCAGCGCGCCCGCCGTGGTATCCAGCTTCCCGGGGACTTCGCTTCCGAGCACCGCTACCCGCAGGCGCGCTTCCTCTTCCTGCGGCACGAACATCCTTCCGGCGGCTACTTCGTAGCGGTGCAATAGCGGGTATTCATAAGTGGACCCGATCAGTTCAACCCGGGCGTTGGCGTTGCCGAACTCGAACTGAAGGCGCTGCGTGATCCTGGGCACGACTCGCTCGAGATGGCGCGCGTCGCGCCGAAGCGCCGCGGCGTCGTCCACGCCCAGGCTGCTGTTCTCCAGCGACACGCCCCAGATCCGCCGCTGGGAATTGGTGACCGCAAGGAGGTCGGCCCCCAGCGCCTCCATCTGCTCCTCCACCGCCCGCTGCGCGCCGGTACCCAGCGAAACCATCGTCACCACCGCCGCGACGCCGATGATCATGCCCAGCATCGTCAGCAGGGCGCGAAACAGGTTGGCGCCGATCGATTCCAGCGCCTGCCTCAGCACGTCGAGGAAGAACATCGCCCAAAGAATAGACCATCAGGCCCTCGATCTCGTGCTTCCTCGCCCTTCATTTGCCCGCCTCCTCGCGGGAGACGCCATCCTGGCTCGATTCTCGCTGTCCCTGCTTGTCTGTTCCAATAGGGCCACCCTCGGCGCCCTTGGGCGTCCGAGGGTGGCGGTGGCTGGACCGTTGTCCTGCGGACTTCCTAGAGTCGAGTTGGAGTGAGG
>CAYMQG010000084.1:0-37929 GCA_964392625.1 uncultured Gammaproteobacteria bacterium
GGCGCGACGCTATAATCCGCGCACTTTCCCAAGGCCAGGTAGCTCAGTTGGTAGAGCAGCGGACTGAAAATCCGCGTGTCGGCAGTTCGATTCTGCCCCTGGCCACCAGGACTCCGGGCCTCGGGAGGGGCCGCCGTCCGCTTATGGATGCTCGCCGTAATAGAAACGCAGCCGCCACTCCCCAAGGCTGCCGACATCCCCCGCAGCCAAATCGGCCAGGTGCACGGTCCAGGTTCCGTTCGGATTTTCGCCATAGAAGGCGTTGCTCAGCAAACGCCAGCTGACGATTCCGCCGGGGCTCTCGGCCAGCCCGGTGTTGAATGGCGGGTTCACCACGCTTGCCGTGCCTCTCGGCGAGCGAAGCGTGATTCCGACATCCGCGGCAAACGGATGATCGACACTGATCTCAAGCACCACCGCCTCCAGGGTGACTGTTTCCGGGAGTCCGCTCACGGCAATCGACGCCGACACGCCCGCGCCGTCAGCGTCGGGGATATTCAGCGGCTGTGCAGCCGCCGGCTCCATCCAGTCCGACTCGGTCAGCGCACCGAGGCTGTCGGGCATATGGCTCAATGTTTCTTCGACGGCTGCATCGACATCGAAGGCGCCGAAGCCGTACCAGTTGTGGAAGCTGTAGCCTGCGGCATTGGTCTGCCAGGCATGTTGCGCCACATACGGTGTTCCGTTGAAGGCGGCGCGCACCTCAACTCTATCGGGATCGATCTGCCGTGCTGTTTTCGCAAGGATGTGCCTGACATCGCGCCAGGTGAGATCCGGCTTGACGCCGAGCAGGACTGCGATGGCGCCAGCCACGGCAGGAGCCGCCGCGGACGTTCCGCCAAAGGCGCTGACGTAATCGCCATGGGTATTGAGCGGGTGCATACTCGTCAGGCGATTCTCGGGATATTCGCTGAATCCACCGTGCGCCCCGGCCTGATCGGTGGTGATCATCGACGGCGCAATCTCGCCATCCTCGCCGGCCGGCCCCACAATCCAAAGATTGGCGCCGGCGCTGGAATAGGAAGATCGGATGTCATCCGCGTTGAATCCTCCCACGGAAATCAGCCACGGAAGGTTCTGGTCGGGGTCCGCATGAGTAGAATGACAGCCGATTTCCGCGTTCAGCGGGTGGATGGGGTCGCAGAAGTCGAAATCATTACCCGCCGCCTTCACGTACAGTGCGCCCCGGCCGCCACGAAGCCGGCTGGCGCCCATCCGAAACAGCCGCTCGAACTCTTCGTCGGAGTTTTCGCCGGACCGAAAAATACCGAAACTCATGTTGAAGATATCCACGCTGGCGGAGTCCGGTTCGGACTCGCTCCCCCCCAGGCTTTGCAGCAGGGCAGCCTGGAAGGGATCTTCCCGGAAGGGTTCCTCCGCGGGTGAGTCTTCCGACTCTTCCCGGCCTTCAATCGTGGCTTCCATCGGATTGAAACCAACCAGTGTGACCTCGGGTGCCACGCCCCGGCCGCCGAGGCCATTATTGGCCACCGCCGCGGCCACACCGGCGACGCTGGTGCCATGATCGCCGAGAACTCCAAAGTAATACGGTTCGTCAGAACGCGCTCCGCTGGCCGCCAGGCGTTCGTATGCAAAGTTGTAAGACCCCTTCCCGTCGGCGTTAGCGACCAGATCCGGATGGCAGGTCTCAAGTCCCGTGTCGATAACCGCGAGCTTTACACCGTCCCCGCTGCGCCCCGCGGCGATGGTGGAATTCATTCGCAGATCGGCGCCGGCCATGCCGCCACGGTCGGAGAACGCCGTCTGACCCGTGTTTGCGAGATGCCATTGCTCGGAGTACAACGGGTCGCCACCGCCGGAAGCGTTGCGCTGGGGCGCTTGGCAGCGCACCACCACGCGGCCGCCTGCATCGGTGGCGAAGCCCTCGAAAAACATATTGCCGGGAAAATAGCCGAAGTCGTCCGGCGGCGGCGGCGGGCCGAGGTAGGCTCGAACGTAATACACCTGATCGGGCGCGAGTTCGGACGTGGGCAAACGAAACGTATGCAGGTTTCCGAAGAATAAATCGAACAAATCTTCAGCGGACTCGATATCCACCCTGCCTATCTCACGCACGTTGCTTTCGAACCGGTAGTCCGTGGACCACTCCGCCACCAGCGGCTCCGTAACCGGTCGGTCGGCCGGAGCGAAGATACTCGCCGCGATCACGAATAGCACCGAATCCTCGTTTACCGAGTAGGCCAGCAATTCCAAATTCAGGTCGATTCCCTGTCCATCATCGTCGCCGTCCATCATCTTGACCGCGGTGGCGGCCTCGCCGTCCAGCACCGTCAGCGTGACCGATGTGGTAGTGCCAGCCTCAGCGTTGCCGGAAATTGCGCCCAGGCTGATTTCGATGGTCTCGTCATCTTCGTCGTCGAAATCCCGGTAAACGTCGATCTCCACCGTGCCGGAGGAGGCGCCGCGCGGAATCATCACCGAGTCGGCATCGACCGCGTAGTCACTGTCACGGGTAGCGGATCCTGCAAAGTTCAAGTTCGCGGAAACGGGGCCGGATGCGGAAGCATCCAGTTCCACCGTAACTTCAATCTTCGGATTTTCGGTCTCCTCAATCTCCGTGCTGCCGGCAACGGCGAGCGACACCACCGCCGGAGGAGGGGGCGGCGCGGGCTCAGTATCGTTGGCGCCGCCGCACGCGCCGAGGATAATCAGCCACAGCGGCGGCGCGCACAGCCTTGGCGCGGATCCGCTGCGTTTCATCGCCACTCGATCTTTGGCCCGCGTAGCCGGACGGTTACCTCCGGTTGGCCCGGCAGATACCGCAGCCGCTCAATCGCATCGGCGGGATGCAGGTCAGCCGGAAGATGGAGGATGGCGAATCCCAGCGCCTCAAAGGCGGTAACGTCAATTGCTTTGACCGCACTCGACATGTCGTCGAGATCAACTCCGTTGCCAAGTTCCACGCGAATGCTGGGCAACAGCGACTCGAAGCGTCGCCGGACGGGATCAAACACGAGCCGCGAGCGCGGGCCGTTGCGAGGTGTTGCGGCCCTGTAAGTTCTTCCGTCCATAGTGACCATGTGGATCCGGTAGGCAGCCGTTTCGAATGACCGCACGACGAGCCCGCCGGGCCCTGCGGACTCCATGGCCGCACCGTAGTCACCGGAAGCCAGCACGATCAACTCCCGCCCCTCGAAGGTAAGCGTCCCGAGCGGTGTTGTGAAATGTTCCTGGGAGCTCGCGGGCAAGCAGATCAGGAGTAAAAAAAGGAGTCGCCAGGAACGGAGAGCCTCGACGACAAAGGCAGCAAACTGGAGAACGCATGCAGCCCTCGGAGGGTTTCCGGAGCCTTGGACGACCGGTGATTTAACAAGCACGATTGTAATGTTGGCTCCCCTAGCGGAACCAGCGGCTGCCGGGATACCGCTTCGCCAGCGGGCGGTCTATTCCGAGCCACAGGCCGGACGGCCACCAGAGGAAGGCGGCGACCAGAATGAAGAACGGAATCAGCGACGCGTCGTAGTATCCGCCCACCGCAAAGCCGCAAAGGATGAAGAGGCTCACGCCCGCTGCGATGCGCGTTGTCACTCCCAGCAGCAGCCCGATGGCCGAATAGAGCTCGCCAAGCGTGATCACCCACGCCACCAGGACATACAGCGGGATGGCGAAATTCTGCAGAAACAGGGACGCGAACGCATCGGGCGGCATCTCCGTCAGACGCTCCAGAAAGACCTCCCTGAGGTAATCGCTGGTCATCCATTCGTTCTCGACCTTGTTGATGCCCGCAAACAGCCAGAAGAGGGCAAACAGGGTTCGAAACAGCAGGTGGACCAGGATGCCGCCGAACCGCACCGGGTGCGCCTTGATCCACGTCCACTTCCAGACCCGGCGGAACTCGCAGGCGGCCAGTTTCACCGCCCGGCCTCCGGCGCGTTGGCCTCGATACTTTCCAGCGCATCCCACAGGGGGAGGCGCGAGCAAAATCCGGGACCGGCATCCGTATCCGCGCCGATCCAGGCGCGGGTAACGCGGTCAATGTTGCGATCGCCGAACTCAAGCACGCCGGGATCGAGCACCAGGCGGGCCTCGACAATCTCTCTGGGGAACCAGGAGCCTCCCGTTACGCGATACACATGCACCGGCCGGGTATGCCCGCGGGCCGCGAGTGCATCCTGCGAGACATTGGAAACAAACCACTCCCAGATGGTTGACATCTGCGACCAGAAGGTGCGCTTTTGTATGTGATACAGAGTGAAATCTCCCTCGGGCGGTACGAGGTCGTCCCGCGGCGGACTCTCACCGTCCCGACACAGGACGACGACTTCGCACATCGTGCAGACTTCGCCGAACCGACCGTAGAGGAAATAGTCGCGGTACGCATCCTCCGTGACCTGGGCCCGCGCGGGAACGGCCAGGATCATGCTTGCGAGCAGGGCCAGCCCGGCGCAGGCTCGCCATGTATGTCCAGCGCCGTTTCCGATCATCAGGCTGCTTGCCTCCCGCGCGCCGAGAATTTATCACAGGCGGCGCAGTCGATGCGTGCGTTCGATGCATGCATCGACTGCATGTCAGTCAATGCATGTCAGTCAATGCATGTCATTGACAGCCGCGGGCAGGCGGCAAGACAATAACTGTCTTGGCGCATTGGGGCGTAGCCAAGTGGTAAGGCAACGGGTTTTGATCCCGTGATTCGCAGGTTCGAATCCTGCCGCCCCAGCCAACCCGGGAACAGCCACCGCGAGATTCTTCATGGCGGAACAACGTAGCGTCGAACTTCCGAAGATCGAGATTCTGGCGGGCAACGCCACGCCCGCGCTTGCCGAAGCGATAGCGAAGGCGCTGGGCGTGCGCATGGGCAGGGCGCAGGTGCAGCGCTTCAGCGACGGCGAGATCAGCGTCGAAGTGCTGAACAACATCCGCGGCAGGGATGTGTTCATCGTCCAGTCCACCTGTCCCCCGGTCAACGACAACCTGATGGAACTGATCCTGCTGGCGGACGCCTGCAAGCGCGCGTCCGCGCAGCGCATCACGGCGGTAATCCCGTACTTCGGTTACTCCAGGCAGGACCGCCGCTCCAGGGCCACGCGGGCGCCGATCTCGGCGAAAGCGGTTGCCGAAATGGTCTGCGCGTCCGGCATCGACCACTTGGTGACAGTGGACCTGCACGCCGACCAGATCCAGGGCTTTTTCTCGATCGCGGTGGACAACGTCTACGCCTCCCCGGTATTGCTGGCCGATGCCTGGAAGCGGCTTGAGGAAGATGTGGTCGTGGTGTCCCCCGACGTGGGCGGCGTAGTGCGGGCGCGGGCATTGGCGCGCAGGCTGGACAACACCGACCTGGCCATCATCGACAAGCGCCGGCCCAAGCCGAACGTTGCCGAAGCCATGAACATCATCGGCGAGGTGCGGGACAAGGTGTGCGTGCTGATCGACGACATGATCGATACCGCCGGCACACTTTGTCAGGCTGCCGGCAGCCTGCTGGATGAAGGGGCAAAGGAAGTGGTCGCCTACATCACCCACCCGGTCCTCAGCGGAAAGGCGCTGGAGCGGATCACCGGGTCGGACCTGACCGAACTGGTGGTTACCGACACCATCCCGCTTTCCGAAGAAGCGGCCGCCTGCGGCAAGATACGCCAGCTCAGCGTCGCGGAATTACTGGCCGAAACCATGCGCAGAATCAGCCTGGATGAATCGGTCAGTTCCCTGTACCTGGACTAGTACCACGCGGCCGGCCCACGGCTGCTGGTCGAACGCCGGCTGACGCGCATGCTGCTGACGCGATCCGAACGCATGCTGGTCTTCGTGCTGGCGCTCATCACGATGAGCGGGCCCATGTCGCTGACCATTCTGTTCCCGGCCCTTCCCGTACTCGAAGTCGAGTTCGGGGTTTCCCGGGCCATGGTCCAGGTCACCACTTCCCTGGCCACTTTACTCATCGCCCCGGGGGTGCTGATCTACGGCCCGCTGGCCGACCGCTTCGGCCGGCGTATGCCGCTGCTCGCCGCCCTGCTGCTGATGGGGGCAGGAAGCCTGGTTTGCGTCTTCGCCCCGAACATCGAAACCCTGATAGCAGGCCGCTGCATGCAGGGCCTGGGCGCGGCCGGCTGCATCACTCTGGCGCGGGTCATGCTGAAAGACGCCTTCGGCCAGAAAAGGCTGCCCCGCATGCTGGCCATCCTGACCATGGCGATGATGATCGGTCCCATGGTGGCGCCGGCCCTGAGCGGCTACATGACCGACACGTTCGGCTGGCGCAGCATCTTCGTTTTCCTGGCCGTCTTCTTCATCCTGCTGATCGGCCTGTTCTGGCGGATTGAGGAAACCCATGACGCACGCCCCGGAGGCGGCAAGCGCGCCTTCCGCTCGTTGCTCACCAACGCGCGTTTCCTGCGCTACTCCTTTGCCACCGGCCTGATCGTGGGCGCTTACTACTGCTTCGGCGCCGGGGCGCCGCACGTCATAGAGACGATGCTCGGGCATAGCGCCGCCACTTACGGCGTCTGGACCATGGCGCTGAGCTCCTTCTACTTCCTGGGCACGATGAGTTCCATCTGGCTCGGGCCGCGGCTGGGCGTGAACGGCTCGATGATGCTGGGCATGACGATCACGACCGTCACGAGCTTCCTGCTGCTCGCGCTGCTTTATGTTTTCGGCGCCAGCCTGACGGTACTGTTCATCGGCATGGCGCCATGGGCGTTCGGCTCCGGCGTCTTCATGCCCAACTCGCAGGCCGGTTCGCTGACCAGCGCCGGCCGGCACGCCGGCACCGCTTCCGCGATTACCGCCGCGTTGCAGCATGCATTCGGCGCCCTGGGAATGCAGCTCGTGGGATCGGTCCTGACCGACTCGGCCTATCCGATGGTCTACTGCGTGCTGGCCTTCTCCGTGCTGACGCTGGGCTGCGTGGCTATCCGCGCCGGCAGCCTCAGGCGCGCCGTGCGCCGGGCCGGCGCGTAGCTCGACTTCCCAAACGCCCGAAGAGGGAAAGGGTGCCTGAGCACATCGGGTACTGCTGCGTGTCCAGGCTGGCCTGAATTCGATAGAAACCGGCCTTTCATCTAATGCGCGGGCCGACCGCATTGTCTAGACTCTGATATTGGGCGGAAAAGGATTTTCATCGGCCGTTTGCCGTTCACAGTCATGTTCCGGTTCCGGAATGTCCGAATGACCGCATTCGGAACAAGGTGTTCCGAATACCAACACGCGGGAATGGAACTGAGACGTCAGGCGTTGCACATGCCGCCCGGCAGGGAAGGCCCGATCGTTCAACTTGAGAGCGGAGGCAGGTCATGTCCATGACAGATATTTCGTACCCATTTGCTGCGTCCGGCGCAATCGGAAGAAAGAGCCGAGGCGCGTTCAGCATTTTCTTTCCGCTGCTTGCGGCCTTACTACTGGCAGGGGTCCCTGACGTCGCCGGCGCACAGGATGCCGAAGAAGATCGGGAGGTCGAGGAGATCGTTGTCGTCGCTGATGGATCGCAGGTCTCACTGTCCGGCGCGTACGCCGGCGGGCAGGTCGCGCGCGGCGGCCGCGTCGGAATATTCGGCAATCTCGACATGATGGATACGCCTTTTGCCGGCACCAGCTACACGGCGGAGTTCATACTGGATCAGCAAGCGAGAGGCGTCGCCGACGTACTGCTGAACGACCCGGTGGTGCGGGCCGCGCGCGGTTTCGGCAATTTCCAGGAAGTGTTCATCATCCGCGGTTTCCCGGCCTTCTCCGACGACATGACCTACAACGGGATATACGGAATCCTTCCGCGCCAGTACGTCGCGACGGAGTTCCTGGAGAGGGTCGAGTTGTTCAGAGGAGCAAGCGCTTTCCTGAACGGCGCCGCCCCTGGCGGCAGCAGCCTCGGCGGCATCGTCAACCTCGTACCAAAGCGCGCGCCGGAAGAGGCGTTGACGCGTTTGACGGTCGGCTTCGAGAACGACGGACACGGCTATGGGGCTCTGGACATGGGCCGCCGGTTCGGGCCGGAATCACGGACCGGCGTTCGGGTCAATCTTGCCTCCCGTAACGGGGAAACCTCGGTGGCAGGCCAGGATCGGGATCTCACTGCGCTCTCGGTAGGACTCGATTACGAGGGCGATCGGCTGAGACTGGCGGCAGACATCGGATTTCAGGACCACGTGATCGACGCGCCGAGACCCAGCGTAACGCCCTTCGGCGGCATTCCCGAACCTCCCGATGCGAAGGAGAATTTCGCCCAGCCCTGGACCTATACCGATGAGCGGCAGTTGTTCGGCGTGGTCCGCGGAGAATACGACCTGACCGACAACACGGCCGTCTGGCTGGCGGTGGGCGGGCGCAACGGCGAAGAGGCCAATGTCCTCAGCAATCCCAACGCGACACCCGACGGCAACACTTCCGCCTACCGGTTCGACAACGCCCGGGAGGACGACATTCTTTCCGCCGAGATCGGCTTTCGGGCGGATTTCGTCACCGGCGGAGTGGGACATCGCCTGACGGTTTCGGCCTCGAACTTCTCGATCGAATCAAAGAACGCGTATGGCTTCTCGAACTTTTTTGCGGGATTTGCCAGTAACCTCTACCGACCGACGGACGTAATGCCGCCAGCGGCGGATTGGTTTGTAGGCGGTGTGCTCTCTGCGCCGCACAAGACTTTCGAAACCAATACGGACAGCATTGCCATTGCCGACATGCTGTCCTTTATGGATGACACCGTACTGGTCACCGTCGGCGCACGCCACCAGAATATCGAGAATCTTTCTTTCGATTTCAATTCGGGCGCGGAGCTTTCCAGCTACGATGAAGGACGGCTTACACCCATGGCCGGTATCGTCGTAAAGCGCGGCGAGACGATTTCGATTTACGCCAACTACATCGAGGGACTGGTCCCTGGCGAAGTCGCGCCGGCCACCAGCGGCGGCAGTCCGGTGGTGAACGCGGGCGAGGTATTCGAACCCTATCAGTTGGAGCAGGTGGAAGCGGGCGTGAAGTACGACGGTGGCAATTTCGGAGGCACGGCGAGTGTCTTCACCCTGTCTCGCCCGTCGGCCTTCGTCGAGAACAATGTGTTTTCGGTTGTGGGCGAGCAGCGCAATCGCGGCGTTGAAATCAGCGTGTTCGGCCAACCCCTGGAGTCCGTGCGGCTGCTCGGTGGAGTGACCTTCCTCGGAGCGGAACTGGTCCGCAATGCAAACGCCTCGCTTGAAGGCAACGACGCCGTGGGCACGCCGGAATTGCAGGTCAATCTGAACCTCGAATGGGACGTCCCGACCGTCACGAACCTGGTTGTGGACGCGCGGGCCATTCACACGGATTCGCAGTGGGCCGATGCCGACAATACGATTACCGTGCCTTCGTGGACCCGCTTCGATATCGGCGCACGCTACACGTTTGAAGCGGGCGGCCGGTCAGTGACCCTGCGCGCGCGACTGGACAACGTGACGGACCAGGACGAATGGGTGTCGGTGGGCGGCTTCCCCGGCTCAAACTACCTGGTGCTGGGCATTCCCAGAACCCTGAGCATTACGGCATCCGTCGATTTCTAGTGTGTTGTAGCGTCAGGTTCGGCAGGACACTACACTAGCGGTCAACCATGTTGGGTGATCGCTCCGGTGATTGTGCGCGTACGCTGTTGGCTTGCGGCGTCGCCCTGGCGTGCATCGGGGTCCCCGCATTGCCGCACGCCCAGCCGACAGACAACCCGTTCCCCAGCACCTACCGTCCGGCGGCGCCTACGGATAGCCTGCTTCTCAATGCGACCGTTCTGGATGGTGCCGGGAACCGACACGAGCGCGCCTCGCTACTGATACGCGGCGGCCTGATTGCGGCGCTCGGAGAGGACATCGAAGCACCGGCGGGCGTTCGAGTAATCGATGCCGAAGGCCGTTGGATCACTCCGGGAATCGTGGATCCGCACTCCCACCTGGGGTCCGGATCCATGCCCTACACGCCAGTTGAGCTCTCGGCCTGGGACGTCAACGAGATCGGCGATCCGGCCGCCCCGCATCTCTACGTGGAGACGACCATCCGGACCCAGGATCCCGGCTTTGCCGCAGCGCTTGCCGGAGGAGTCACCACGATTCAGGTGCTGCCGGGTTCGGTCAACCTTTTCGGCGGCTACTCGGTGGTCCTGAAGAATGTGCCGGCCAGAACCCCGCAGGCAATGAAGTTTCCGGGGGCACCGCCGGGAATGAAAATGGCTTGCGGCGAGAATCCGAAGTACAACTACAACGAACTGGGCAGGGCGCCAAGGACCCGAATGGGCATCGTCGCAGGTTACCAGGAGGTACTCGATGACGCCACGGACTACCTGGAAAAGCTCAAGCGTTCCCGCCGGGGCGAGAATGGCGAGCCGCCGCACGATCCGAAACTAGCCGCTGTGGCCGCAGCGCTGGAAGGGGAGGTTCGGGTCCATATCCACTGCTACCGCGCCGACGACATGGCCATCGTCCTGGATGTCGCAAGCCACTACGGCCTGCCGGTCACGGCCTTTCATCACGCCTCGGAGGCCTACAAGATCCCCGACCTGCTCGTCGAACGCGATGTCTGCAGCGTAGTGTTCGCCAACTGGTGGGGATTCAAGATGGAAGTGTTCGACGCGATCCGGGAAAACGCCGCCATGCTCGAGAAGTACGGCGCATGCGTCACCCTGCATTCCGACTCCGCCATTACCGGGCAGCGGCTGAATCTCGAAGCCGCCAAGGCGATGGCCGCCGGACAGCATGCGGGGCTGGACATACCCCGCAGAGTGGCGATCCAATGGATCACCCTCAACCCTGCACGGATACTTGGTCTGGATGACCGGATCGGCTCGCTGGCGCCCGGCAAGAACGCCGACGTTGTGCTGTGGTCGGGCGATCCGTTCAGCGTGTACACCCGTGCGGACCTTGTCTTCATCGACGGCGCACTGATCTACGACCGGTCCGACCCGGCAGACCAACATGTCTCGGATTTCATTCTCGGACAGCCGGCGCAGGAGCCCAGGCCTTGAAATCCGTATCCGCCGTCCAGTTGTTATTTTTGACTGTTCTATGGGCCTGTGCGCCTGCACCGGACGGCGCCGGCACGGGAACCGGGCAATCCGGTTCCACCGTAACGGCGATCATCAACGCCGATGCGCATACCATGACCGCGGCGGGCCGGATCAGGAACGCGACAATCCTTCTCAAGGGCGCGAGAGTCGCTGGTGTCGGGGCGGACATCGACGTGCCGGATGACGCCCGGATCATCGACGCCCACGGCAATGCCGTAACTCCGGGACTGATTGCTTCGGCAACCCATCTCGGACTGGTGGAAGTAAGCTCGTCGCTGGACACCGACGATCGCTCGGCGTCATCAGACATGCTCGGGGCGTCGTTCGACATCCGTTACGGCCTTAACTTCAATTCCGTCCTTATCCCCGTAGCTCGCGCCGACGGCGTGACCCACGCCGTCATAGTGCCCGGCGCCTCCGCCCAAACTCCGTTTGCGGGAACAGGCGCACTCATCAGCACCGGCGCCGGGGACGATCTCCTGGTGCAGTCGGACATTGCCATGTTCGCCGGCATAGACGGGCCGTCGTCCTCCCAATCCGGGCAGTCGCGAAGCTCGCAGTGGACTGCGCTGCGCCTCGCCCTCGGCCAGGCCGGCAGGCCGGATAGCGGGGCCGGTGTTTCGGGATCGGAACTTGAAGCCGTGCTGCGCCGGGCCGACCTGGACGCACTGCGTCCCGTTGCGGAGGGTTCCATGCCCCTGGTCCTCCGCACGCAGCGAGAATCGGACATTCGCCAGGCAGTGGCGTTGGCCCGGGATTTCGGCATCCGGGTCATCCTTTACCAGGCGGACGAAGCATGGCGGGCCGCGGAATTGCTCGCGGAACACAAAATCCCCGTCATCCTGGATCCCATGGCCAACCTGCCGCGCCGCTTCGATAATATCGGAGCACGACTGGACGCGGCAGCCATTCTGCACCGGGCCGGCGTTCCGCTGGCACTCCATGCCTGGGAATTTCAGATGAGCCACAATGCCGGCCAGGAGTTGCGCCAGGCGGCCGGTATCGGTATCGCCAACGGATTGCCATGGCAAGCGGCCCTGGAGGCCCTGACCGCGGGAGCCGCCAAAATCTGGGGCATCGAGGAACACATCGGCAGCCTCGAAGCGGGCAAGAGCGCCAATCTTGTCATATGGAGCGGCGACCCGTTCGAAATGACAACCCGGCCACTGACCGTGATTGTGGATGGACAAGAAGTTCCTCTGGAAACGCGGCAGACGTTGTTGCGCGACCGGTACATGCCGATGATCACCGGTTCCGACCTTCCCGAACAGGAGAACATCCGCTAAATGCCCCGGGCGGCACGTCTGGGGCTGCTCGCGTTGCCGTTTGCGATGGCCCTGTCAACGGCGGCCGCTGAATTACCCTTGCGTGGCCAGCGAAATATCGAGTTCGAGACTTCCGAGGGCACATGGATGTCCACGGACGTCTCCCCGGACGGCAGGACGATAGTTTTCGACCTGCTGGGCGATCTTTATCTTCTCGATATCGGCGGCGGCCAGGCGCGTACGCTTACTCGCGGCGGGGCCTTCGACTCCCAACCCGTTTTCTCGCCTGATGGGCGGTGGGTCCTTTTCGTCAGCGACCGTTCCGGTGCCGAAAATTTTTGGGCCGTCTCGCTGGATGGCGCGACCTACAGACAGTGGTCCTCTTATACCGGAAACCGCATGCTCGTGTCCCCGGCCTGGTCGCATGACGGAAACCGAATCTTCGGTTCGCTTTTCAGGGCGGATCTGAACGGTTACGAACTCTGGGCGCACGCTGCCGACGGCGCCGGGGAACTTGTGGTGCCTATCAAGACCAGCACAGACCAACCGCGCTCAAGCTGGACCAGCGCGCTTGGCGCCACCGCTTCTCCAGACGGCCTTTACCTCTATTACGCCCACCACCTGGGCGAACTTGAGGCCGACGTACAACGCTGGACCATCCAACGCAAGAACCTGGAAACGGGCGATGTCGAAGTTGTGGTGCAGCCGGCGGACACGCGGGGCGAAGGGTTCCCGGGCAGTTATTTCCGGCCGGCCCTTTCGCCCGACAATCAGTACCTCGTTTACGCATCGCGCCAACGGGCCCGAACCGGTCTGCGTATTCGGCGATTGGACACAGGTGAGGACCGCTGGCTCGCATATCCTGTACAACGCGATCAGCTCCACGCAACGAGTGTGCAGGGATTGCTGCCCGGGTACGCGTTTACTCCCGATGGCAGGTCGATCGTGCTAAGCCGAGACGGCGGCATCTACCGGCATTCGCTGAGCGTCGAAAGCGCGCGGAATATTCCGTTTGTGGCCCGGGTTCAGCTTGAACTGGGGCCCGATTTGCGCGTCGAAATCGCTCAGGACACGGGGCCCGTACGCGCCAGGCTGATACAGCATCCAATGCAGTCGCCCGATGCCCGGTTCCTTGCTTTTTCCGCCCTGGGACGGCTTTATGTGCAGGCCCTGAAACCGCGAGCGTCGCCACGCGTGCTGGTCGATCTCCCGCCAGGACAGTTCCACCCTTCGTGGTCGCCCGACGGCAAGTCAATCGCCTTCATCACCTGGACAGCCGGCGATGCGGGGCACGTATGGACCGCGCCGGCCGACGGGTCCGGTTCGCCCGTGCGCCACACGGAAATCGCCGATTTCTATACCTATCCCGTCTTCGGACCCGACGCGCAGAGCTTGCTCGCACTGCGCTCAAGCCACGCCGCCCGCACCCACCGATACATGGAATTCGGAGCGCTGCAGAATGCAAAGCTGATCAGCATAGCGCTCGGCACAGGTGAGGTGCGCGACGTAGTTGGCGGCCGGATCAGCGGGCGGCCCCAAGTCGATGCGGATGCGGACAGCGTTGTACTGGCATTCGAGGACGGCCTCAATGCGGTTGGTCTGGCTGAAGGTGAGCGCCAGCCGCTTGCGGGCGCCGTGAGCCATGGCTGGTATTTCGAAGAAGGCCCCGGAAGCATCGAAGAGTTGGCCGTCAGCCCGGACAAGCGCTGGGTGCTGGCAAAAAGCGCGGCGCAGCAATTGCACCTGTTCCCACTTCCGGCCGACCGCGGAGCGATCGTAGACCTCACCGACCTTTCTACGCCGCAGCGGCAGTTGACTTCCGTTGGGGCCGATTTTTTCGGCTGGGCCGACTCAGGCCGGACGATCACCTGGGCGTTGGGATCCACCTATTACCGCTGCCCCCTGGTAGAGGGCGGTGGCCGGGCCGTCGCTTTGGACAATGCGACGCCTCCGTTCGGCTGCGGCGACATCGAATCGTTCGAGATAGCCGTGGAAGTGCCGAGAGACACGCCGCACGGCAAGCTCGTGTTCAGGGACGCGACGGTCTTCCCGATGGGCGGTGGCGGTGTAATCGACCAGGGTGACATCCACATCGAGAACGACCGCATCAGCGCTGTGGTCGAACGCGGGGGGATGAATGTCCCGGACGATGCCGACGTCATTTCAGTGACGGGCCGCTATATCCTCCCCGGGTTCATCGATGCCCACATGCATCTGGCCGACATTCGCCGCGACGTTCTGGCGATGGAAAGCTGGGTTGCCGCAGCGAATCTCGCCTATGGCGTAACCACGTCTTTCGATCCCTCATCTCTGAGTATCGATATGCTTGCGTACGAGGATCTGGTGGATGCCGGCGTAGTCAACGGATCGCGCATTCATTCCACCGGCCCGGCCGTGTTCTCATTTCACAACTTTCAGAGCCTCGCTCAGATTGAAGACGTCTTGCGCCGTTACCGCGATCACTACCGAACCCGAAACATCAAAATGTATCGGACCGGCAACCGACGAATTCGGCAATGGGTGGCGATGGCGGCGCAAAGGCTGGGTATGCTGCCGACCACGGAGGGAGCGCTGGCGATGAAACTGGGGCTTACCCAGGTGCTCGACGGATTTCCGGGCCTCGAGCACGAACTTGCGGCGCTGCCGCTGTCCCGCGACGTGGTGGAACTGATGGCCCGTAGCGGCGTTTCGTATACACCCACCCTGGTCATCAGCGCAGGGCCCGATGCGAAGGATTTTTTCATTACGCGCCAGAATCCCTGGAGAGATCCGAAGATCAAGCGTTTCTGGCCGGACTTCGCGATCCACAGGAAGCTTCGTGAAGCGCCCTGGCACGCACTGGAGGAGTATTCCTTCGGGCGCGCGGCGGCCGAGGCCGCGAAGATTCTGCGTGCCGGCGGCATTGTCGCCGTAGGTTCGCACGGCGACATCCCGGGCCTGGGTTTCCACTGGGAGATGCAAGCCCTTGCCATGGGGGGCATGAAGCCCATGGAGATTCTGCGGGCCGCGACCCTGAATTCGGCCACGGCAATCGGAAGGCACGGTGAATTCGGAAGTATCGAGCCCGGAAAGTACGCAGACCTCGTGATTCTTGAAAAAGACCCCAGGGAAGACATCGCGAACGCGCTTGACATCAGCCACGTCATGAAGAACGGCCGTCTCTACGATGCGGAGACCCTGCAGGAAATCTGGCCGCGGCGCGAGGACTCCCAAACTTCCGCGACCGGCGGGAACCGCGCGGAATAGGCAGCCGAACGGTATGGGCTCAGAACGTTACGCCGCACGCGATGCGGACGACCTTGTGAGACTCGTGGATGAGAATCCGCTCGTGTGGATTTTTCTGGAGGACGAAGTTGGACTCTTCGCAACCGGGGCGCCGGTCCGGCCAGTCGTTGCCAATGGCCAACTACAGCAGTTGATCGGACACGTTCCCCGCGGGAGCAGAGTTCATCGCGCCCTCGGGGCGCCATGCAAGGGACTGATATTGGTGCTTGGACCGCACGGCTACGTGTCGCCTTCCTGGTTGAGCGATCGAACTCAGGCGCCAACATGGAACTTCACTTCAGCCAGGCTCGTTGCGGTACTGGAGGCCATCGAGGACCCCGCACTCCTTGAGGACCATCTCCGCAGCCTCGTCAAAGCGATGGAGCGCAGTCGCGAGGATGCCTGGCGGGTGGAAGAGATGGGCCCCAGAATGCAGCAGCTGGCCGCGGGGGTCGTGGCCTTCGACGCGAAGATTACGGACCGCGAATGTCGGTTCAAACTGGGCCAGGACGAAGACGATCAGACCTTTGCAGAGATCATGCGAGGGCTGGAGCGTGAGGGAAATGAAGGGCTGAGGCGTTGGATGCGCGAATTCAATCCGTCCCGGTAATGAGAATCTCAGCCGCCTTCAACCGCCGAGACTGCCGTAGCGCCGCCCGCGGAGAAATACTCCGTCGGCGGCACCCCGAAAGTGCGCTTGAACATGGCGGTGAAGGCACTCGAGCTGTTGTAGCCGACATCGAAGGCTACGCTGGTGACGCGGTGTCCGATAGCCAGGCGGGACAAGGCCTCCATAAGCCTGACGTGCTGCCGCCAGTCGGCAAAAGTCATGCCCGTTTCACGCTTGAAGTGCCGGGTAAAGGTTCTTCGGCCCATGGACGCCGCGCAGGCCAGTGCGTCCAGCGTATCGCTGCGCGAAGGATTCGCCAGAATGGAACGGCAAGTCCTTTCCAGGTTCGGATGACTCGGCATCGGCACATGGAGAGGAACGGCGGGCGTGTGCGTAATCTCGTCCAGGATCAGATCCATGACACGCCCGTCACGACCATTCTCGTCGTATTCGACCGGCAGGATCGTCGCCTCTATGATCAGTTCACGCATCAGCGAGGATACTTCGATTACGCGGCAATCGGACGGCAGGTCCGGGAGTGCTGTGGCGTCGATGTACAAGGTTCTGACGGATACATGCCCCCTGCAATGCACCTCGTGAAAGACCTTCGGGGGAATCCACAAGGCCCTCTGCGGAGGAACCACGAACGAAGCGGCGTCGGTAATGACGCACATGATTCCCGCCGAAGCGTACAAGAGCTGGGCGCGCGCGTGGCAATGGCGGGGGTCCACATGGTCAGCCGGGTATTCGTCCGCAAGCGCGGAGACAGGGCGCGGCACGTCCTGATAATCAATTCCCCTGGTGCTTCGCTGCTCTCTAGCCATCTCGCCGGATGCCCCCGCCTACCCGGCACGGGTTCTCCATCCGCTTTCAGTTTAGCGAAAAACCGGAATGTCCAATTGAGGATACGAGCATCGTGACCGCCGGAGCACGTCAATCGTTGCAGGTGGCAAACAAGAACCTGGACCCCGGCGTCCAACAGTTCATCAATTCCGTTACCGCCGTAATGTCGGCAGGCTCGACGGAAGAGATTCGGTCCTTTCGCGAACAGCGGCGGATGGCGGAGAAGGCGCGCGCGCCATGGGCACGTGGTGGCCCGACCATGCACCACTCCGGCGACGGCAGATGCGTAACCCGTCACGGCTACGTGCGCCTGCGCATTCACCGACCGGCCGAAGGCAAGCTGCCGGTCCTCGTTTATGTCCACGGCGGCGGATGGGTGATGTTCAGCGTGGATACTCACGATCGCCTGATGCGCGAATATGCGTCCCGGGCCGGTTGTGCAGTCGTCGGCGTGGACTACTCTTATGCGCCGGAGGCCAGGTATCCCATTGCCCTTGAGCAGGTGATCGACGTAGTACGGTGGTTGCGAAAAGACGGCGGGGAAAGTCTCAACGTGGACAGTTCGCGCCTGGCGATCGGCGGCGATTCGGCCGGCGCGAACCTGACCGTGGGATCCTGTCTGCAACTACGGGATTCGGAAGACAAGGACTGGCTCCGGGCAATGGTACTGAACTACGGCGCCTTTTCGACCGAAATCTCGCCCGGGGCCTGCCGTGAATACGGCGGTGATTCGTTCATGCTGACATGCCCTGAGATGGGCGGGTTCTGGAAGAACTATCTCAGAAGCGAGGCCGATGCGCTCGATCCCCTCGCCTGCCCGCTTCTTGCAAGACTGGACGGATTGCCGCCCGCCTTTCTCGCCATTGCCGAATGCGATGTCCTGGCCGAACAGAACCTCGAGATGGCGAACCGTCTGCGCCAAGCCGGCGTCGAAGTGGACTCCCGCGTGTACGCAGGGGCTTCCCACAGTTTTCTGGAAGCGGTGTCGATCTCCGAGGTCAGCGACCGCGCTTTCGACGAAACCACCGATTGGCTAAGATCCCGACTGACCGATAACTAGGGCCTTTTCACACTACAGGCCCTAAACCCCCACGGGTCGGTCAACCTCGCGATCGGATCAGGTCCTCCAGCTTCGGGGCGCCCTGGCCGCGGTCCATCCTCCCGCTGGTGAACCTGCGTATGTACTCCTTGTAGGCGCGCATCGCCTGCCAGCCGAACAGCCACATGATCGGCATGTTCACTACCAGCATCAGCCCGGTCCCGAGCGTGGTGACCGTGTCGAGTTCAGCGTCCGTGCGCAACCATCCCAGCGTGGCGACCAGCGCCAGCAGGCAGTAGCAGATCTTGTAGACCAAAAGCCCGACCTTGCGCGCGCCCAGGAACCACACCGCCTGCTCCGCGTAGTAGCTCCAGGAAATGATGGTGGAGAAGGCGAACAGCCACACGGCGAGGCTGACCAGCCATTTGCCGAGGCCGGGTATGGCCGAGTCCAGCGCCCGCGCCGTCATGGTCGCGCCCTCGTACGACACGTACAAACCGCTGTCCCTCAGGACGGGGGCAACCGAGCTTTCGATAGACTGCCAGCGAATCGTCGCCAGCCCGTCGGCATTCAGTTCGATGTCGCCCGAGATCTTGTGCAGGTTGTTGTCCGTATCCGGGTTGTAGTCCGCCACGGCCACCGTGAATACGGACTCTCCGCCCGCCCAGTCGCCGCCCGCGCGATCCGGGGCAACGCTTTCCGCAATCGTCCACGAGCCGGCGGTTTCCGCGGCCACGACGTCCGGGCCGGCGGAGAACTCCGCTTCCGGTCCGCGCCGCCACTGCCCGGTGCTCAGGATCACCAGCGCGGTCAGCGTGCAAACCACCAGCGTGTCGATGAACGGCTCGAGCGCGGCGACGATGCCTTCGCGGACGGGCTCGTCGGTGCGCGCCGCCGAGTGCGCGATCGGCGAGGAGCCCTGGCCGGCCTCGCTGGAGAACAGCGCGCGCTTCATCCCGAAGATGAACGCGGCGCCGGCCGTGCCGCCAATGAACGCGCCTGTGCCTTCCAGCGACGAGAAGGCGCCGCGAAAGATCAGCGCGAACGATTCAGGGATCTGCTCGTAACTCAGCCCCAGCACGACGATGCAGCCGAAGAAGTACAGCACAACCATGAACGGGACCAGGCGCGAAGCGACCTGCCCTATGCGCTGGATGCCGCCGATGATCACCAGGCCCGCCGCGACAGCAAGCGCAAGACCGCACATCCAGGCCGGGACGCCGAAATAGCTCTCGGTCACGTCGCCCACGTTCCACGCCTGGAACAGGTTGCCCCCCGTGATTGCCGAGATCACGACCGAAATACTGAAGATCACCGCGAACACCTTGCCGGCCGGCCGCAGCTTCGGCCACCGGGCCGGCAACCCCTGGTCCACGACCATCATCGGCCCGCCGTGCGGGTTCCGGGGATCGTCAGTGTTGCGGTACAGCATGGTGAGCGTCACTTCGGTCAGCTTGACTGCCATGCCGAACAGCCCAACCACCCACATCCAGAACACCGCGCCCGGTCCGCCCAGGCTGATGGCAAGCGCCACTCCGCCGATGTTGCCGAGACCGACGGTGGCCGACAGCGCGGCCGAAAGCGCCTGGAAGTGGGAAATCGCGCCCGGATCGTCCTTGTCGTCATATTTCCCGCGGGTTATGGCCACACCATGGGTCAGCGCGCGATACTGGCAAAAGCCGCTCCAGCAGGTAAACAGGACACCTGTTCCCAATACGGCGTACAGCATCCAGTTGTGCCAGATCAAGGCATTCAGGGTGTTGAAGAAATTCATCAGTTCCATGGAGTACTCTCCCACCCTCAACCTGGGACCGAGGGCGTCCCGCCCTCAATCAGGGGACCAGGCGTCATGTCCGGCAGTACGAGCCGGGCCTTCTGTCCTGATTACTCCGCCGCAGGCGGATCGTCAGACATCGGCCGGCCCCATTCGGGGCTCAGCGGCTCATAGTTCTCGGGGCCGATATCCAGCGAAGACACGTCCATGATGTGGGTCTTGATCCCCGCCATGAAGCCTCCGGCCTTGGCCCGCGCCCACGCCAGCAATTTTCCGTTCGGGGCCATGCCGGGCAAGCCGTCGAATCCCCGATAGGTCGTGAGACGCACGGGTTCGCCACCGGCCAGATCGCCGAGGAATATGTCCCAGTTACCCAGCGGGCCGGCGTCCTTGTCCGTAACGCGCACAAAAACGTAATGGCGTCCGTCCGGCGCCGGATTGGGCGCCCAGTTCATGTCCCCGTCGAAGGTGTAGCCGCGCCACTCGGAACCGTCGATGTTGATCGTCATGACGATCATGGGTGTGGGGCGGACCCTCTTGTAATCCGAGTCGCGCCAGGAGCGGAACAGCAGGTGCTCGCCGTCGGGCAGGAAATACGGAGAGCCTTCCTGCCAGTCGTCGGTGTCCGTGATGCGCTGTTCGTCGGTGCCGTCGGGGCGAATACGCCACAGGTCCTGCCGGCCGTCGATGTTGCGACCGAAAGCGATCCACTCGCCGGTGGGCGAAACTACCACTTCCGCCTCGTACCACTCGTTGTGGGTCAGCCGGCGGCGGTCGCTGCCGTCGACATTCGCAACATAGAGTTCGCCGCCCCGGGGATACTCGTCCTCATCCGACCAGTTCCCGACCGGCAGATGCAGGTTGTCCCGGGTGGATGTGAAAATCACCCGCTGCTGATCGGGAAAGAAGTACGAGCAGGCGTCCTGCCCCTTGTCGTTGATGCGGGTAAGCTCCGTGCCCTCGATCGTGTAGGTGTAGGTCAGGTTGCCGTGTCTTCCGGTGGCGCCCTGGACCGCGTCGGGGTCGCGGGTCTGGGCGATCAGGTGATAACTGTCCGGCGCGAAGTAGGCCTCGGCCGATACCGGTATGTTCGGTATCTCGTAATACGGGAGCATCTCGTCGGTCTGCCACTCGATGCTGTCCGGAGTCGCCGCCTCGGCGGGCGCCGCGCCGGCCGGTTGGGCCATGAGGGCCGGTGAAAGCCCATAGGCGGCAAAGGCGAGAATTACCGCAATTGGAAGGGTTCCGAAAACGGAACGGAAGTTGGAACGGATTTGTTGGCGATGCATGGCTGCTCCTCCCCCAGGTTGTAGCGCCGAGCGCCTAGTGTAAAGAAAAATTCGAGAATCCGGGCGGACGGCCGACCGAAGCGGGGACGCGGGCCATCTCCTTTACGGGAGATACCCACGGATGAAACATGGGAACCGCTGCCCTTAGGGCGCGGTGATCGCCGAGCTTAACTGCTTCAGTGCCTGGTTTTCGATCTGCCGGATTCGTTCGGCGGACACACCGTAGCGGCCGGCCAGTTCGTGCAGCGTGGTCTTCTTCTCGACCAGCCGGCGGGAAGTGATGATGTCCCGCGAACGCTCGTCCAGACCGGCCAGCGCCTGCGCCAACTGTTCGCTTGCCCGCTCCATGGTGTCGGCCTCTTCCAGTTCGGCCGCCGGATCCGGGTCGGAACTGGGCAGGTACTGCGACGGCGAATACGTCTGCTCTTCGCTGTCGGACGTTGGTGGATCGAAGGTGATGTCCTGACCGGCCAGGCGCATCTCCATCTCCGCCACTTCCTCGGGCTTGACCCCGAGATACTCGGCCACGGCTTCCTGCTCGTCGGGCGACATCCAGCCCAGCCTCTTCTTGAGCTTGCGCAGGTTGAAGAACAGCTTTCGCTGGGCCTTCGTGGTAGCCACCTTGACCAGGCGCCAGTTGCGCAGGATGAACTCGTGAATCTCGGCCCGAATCCAGTGGACGGCGAATGTCACCAGGCGAACGCCGACTTCCGGATCGAAACGCTTGACCGCCTTCATCAGCCCCACGTTGCCTTCCTGGATCAGGTCGGCCATCGGCAGCCCGTAACCCTGGTAACGACTGGCGATGTGCACCACGAACCTCAGGTGCGCCAGGATCAACTGCCGGGCGGCGTCCAGATCGCCGTCCTCGCGCAGCCGGGTCGCCAGCTCCCGCTCTTCCTCCTCGCTGAGCGAGGGGACCGATCCAACCGCCTGGATGTACGCATCGAGGCTGCCCAGCGGGCCCGCCAGGATCAGGTCGCGGTTGGTCGCGGCGATCGCAGTGTTCATCGAATCCTTGGCCATTGCGCAATGGATTTTACCATTTTCTGGGGTCGGACCCGCGGAATTTCAAGCCCGTAGCCCCGATGAAGGGCTACGGCAGCGCTGGGAGCGAGGGCGGGGACGCCCTCGCTCCAGGTTCCTCTTGCGCTAGAAGCGGTAGTTCAGGCGTATGCCGATCTGGCGCGGATCCGGCAGGTAGCCATAGACGGTCGAAGCGATTCGCGGCGCAGGCAGAATCGTGAACGGGCGGCCCAGTCCTGTCGTGTCCACCAGAATGGCGAACCTCCAGTCGCTGACCGGCATGCCCGGGCCGCCGCCGGCCCACGTGACCGTGTCATCGTCGAGTAAGTTGTTCACGTAAACCGCGAATTCCCACTCGTCCGTAGCCAGGCCGAAATTCAGGTTGGCGCGCCAGTATGACTTGAGAATCTTCCTGTTGAAATCCTCGATGAACCGTTCGCTCTGGCCATTGGCGTTTAAGGACGCGAAGAAGTCCCATCCCTGCCGGATTCTCGAAGGACCCTGGTACGACAGCGTGAATTGCCATGTGTGCTCCGGCGAACGCTCGAGGTCGAAGCCGCTGCGGTCCACCTCGCACACAGCGCGACCGCCGGCCATAACCAGGTTGCAATTGCCGATGCGGGCAGGGTCGGCCGAACTGGTGGTAAGAACCTTGTAATCGGTGAACTCCCCATTCAGCCAGGTATATCCGCCCGAGAGTCTCCAGTTGTCGCTGATCAGCCAGTTCACATCCAGTTCCACGCCGTGCACTTCGGCGCCGCTGGCATTGCTGATCACCGTGCCCAGTTGGCCGCGAACGACTCTCTGGATACTGATCTGTTTGTCGGTAAAGTCCTGGAAGAAGTAGGCGCCGTTAAAGCGCAGGCGCCCGTCCATGAGAGTGCGCTTCATGCCCAACTCCCAGACCTGCATTTCCTCGGGCTCGAACACGATCTCGTCGGGCTCGCCGTTACCGTTGGCGTCCCCGCCGAAACCGCCGAATCCCAGCGTGCTGAAACCACCCGGCTTCTTGGCCACGGCCCAGGAGAAGTACCACATCGTGTCGTCCGACTGGTTCCACTGCACACCCACCTTGGGCGTGACATAGCTGTCGCTGCGGGTGAAGGAGATGGGCGGGGCGAAATTGCCGGGAGAGCCGAATCCATTGGGCGGGTAGGGGCCCCAGGAGACGCCCGGAATGCAGTTGCCGGCGCTTCCGCAGGCTTGAATCGACCCCGGACCCTCGGCGCGGCGGGCTTGGGGGTTGAATGTATTTGGTGCGGACACGTCCGTCGTTTCGTCGGTCCAGCGCGCCTCCGCGCGAACCACAAGCGTTTCCGTCAAATCGAAATCCAGTGCCGCGTAAACGGAACGATGGTCCGTATCGCGCGTCGTCGAGTCCACCAGTTTCTGCTCACTGACCTGCTGGGTGATCAGCGCGGCGGGATAACTGGAGTACTTGCATGTATTGCGTACGGGATTGGGGGGTATTCCGAACCGCGGATTCCCGCCAAACGTGTCGATCGTGAATGCGGGAGCGAACGGGCTGGGCTTGATGCGAAGCAGGCTGCAGTAGGTGCCGCCGGTAATGATGGTGTTGTTGCGTGAGTTCTGCTCCACGTCCTCCTGCCACAACTGGGCGCCGATTGCAAAATTGAAGCGCCCTTCCAACTCCGATATATAGCGCAACTCCTGGCTCAAAAGCGAAGTGTTGGACCACCGATGGCCGACCTGGTTGGCGATGCTGATGTCCATCCCGTTGGGTCCGGCCTCGGCTATCTTGTCCAGGTCCATCTCGGCGCTGGTATCCGCATCCGCTACGCCGGTGAGCGAACTAAGCGTGCCGGGTCCCACTGTCCAATCCGCAGCCAATGAGAACCGAAGCACTTCGCGGGTTGAACCGGGAAAATCGTCATTGCCGATACCCCGGCGGTAGTCCGGCGACAATGTGACCACGAGCTCGTCGCCATCCGGAAGTTCGCCGATGACGCCGGGATGGTCCATGTCATCGAACACCGCGGGATCATTGGGGTTTGCCGCGCGGGTGCGCAGCAGGTGGTCCTGGATGATTTTCGCGGGGCCATCGCAATCATCGTCGTTGACGTAGCCGCCATTGCACAGGGAAGCTGCGGCCGGCACGCGGTTGATGCCATTGAAAGGAATATTGGCTTGCGGCGCGACCTCGAACTCGTCGTCGGCGTATTCCACGCGCATCTTGTAGCTGGACGACTCGTTCGGCTCGAACTTCAACGTGGCGGCGATGCCCAATCCCTCGCCGCCGCCGATGTCGTTGCCGGTAATGGAGTTCTGGTAGAAGCCGCCCTCCTCCCAGTACAGCGCGTTCAGACGGTAGCCTGCGCTTTCGCCCAGCGGTCCCGAAAGGCTGCCCTTGAAGGTGTAATAGCCTTCCTCGGCCCCATCCAGGCCGAACTCGCCTTCGGTCTCATCCGACGGATCGCGCGTGACGTACTGGACCGCGCCGGCGAAAGCGCTTCGCCCGTAAAGGGCGCTCTGCGGACCCTTTACGACTTCGACGCGCTCGATATCAAGCATGCGTGGATTGATCAGCATGGTGCCGCCGGCAACGCCGATGGCCTCGCTGGAAATATCGATGCCGTCCACAAGCGTCGCGGCGTTGGGACGCCCGCGCGTCGGGGCCAGACCCCGAATCACCAGCCGCGTGTCGGCCGGTGAATAGCCCCTGTCGAATTGCAGGCTTGAAACGTGATGGGCGATCTGGTTCATTTCCCTTACGCCGGCCCGTTCCATGTCTTCGCGGCTCAACGCGCTGACCGATATCGGAATGTCCTGGAGGTTCTCCTCCTTCTTTCGGGTCGTAACGACGATTTCCTCGAAGGCTGGATCGTCCTGTGCCGTCGCGGGCAGCGCAATCAGCACCCCCACTCCAGTCGCGACGGAAAGTGCAAGAATTCGGCTAAACGTTGCTTTCATGACAACCCCCCCTTACAAGGTTGTACGAGGCTCCCCCGACCCCGGGCAAATTGAATCTGCCCGACCAAGATTACCCGAATTCGTCAACTTCGTCATCCCGGGCACAAGCGGATCGGGTAAATTCAAGGTGCACGGGTGCATTTCGGGCCCGGCCGCGTGAAAGCGAAGACCATAAGGGAGGAACATCATGGCCGGTAACCGGGGACCGTCTTTGATGGAGCGCTATCCGCCCGATCCCCGGGGCAAACACATTCTCGTTTACTGGTTCATGCCGGGATATTCCTACGTGAATATCCTGACCCTGCTCTATGCCGCCGTCTTCAATCTCACCCTGTTGACGATGGTGAATTTCGTCCAGCCCTATCTGCTCGAAGAAGTACTGCAGATTCCCCGCGGCGAGCAGGGCGCCCTGACCGGTTTCCTGGCCGCGTTGCAGGAGGTCGTCGTCATTGCGCTCATGGGCCTGGTTGGGGCGCTGTCGGACCGCACCGGCCGACGGATCCTGTTTTCGGTGGGTTTTGTCATCCTGGCCCTGGGTTATTTCCTTTACCCCTTGGCCAGTTCCCCGGAACAGTTGATTGCCTTCCGCGTCGTGGTTGCCGTGGGCGCGGCCATCCTTCCGGTGATGCTCGGCGCCTCCCTGATCGACATCATTCAGGAATGCTCCAGGGGCAAGTGGCTGGGCACCACGTCAATATTCAACGGCCTGGGCGTGATACTGATGAGCATCGTGTTCGGACAACTGCCGGAGCGGTTTGAATGGATGGGTTTCAGCGGCGCGCTGGCGGGTAAGTACACCTTCTGGATTGCCGGCGCGGTGGGGATTGTCTCCGCCATCCTGTTGCGCCTGGGATTCAAGGGCGGACCGCCGGCCGAGGTGAAGGACAAGCCCAGCGTACTCAGGAACTTTGCCCGGGGAATCACCGAAGCCAGGCGCAATCCACGTATTGCCCTGGCCTACGCCAGCGGCTTCATATCGCGTGGCGACCTGGTGGTGGTCGGCACGTTCTTTTCTTTGTGGTTCGTCCAGGTCGGTGTGGACCAGGGAATGACCACGGGACAGGCCATGGGCCGTGCCGCTTTTCTGTTCGGCGCCGTCATTCAGTTTTCGGCCATCTGCTGGGCGTATTTCATGGGAATGATCTGCGACCGGATAAACCGCACCTCCGCTGTCGCCATAGGTTTCGGCATCGCCGCTGTCGGCTATCTCTGGCTGGGTTCCATCGGCGATCCGTTCTCGGCGGGAAGCCTGATTCTGTTTGCCTGCATCGCCACCGGCATAGGGGAGACTTCCACGGTGGTATCTTCGGCCGCACTGCTCGGCCAGGAAGCGCCACCGCAATATCGTGGCGCCGTCGTCGGCGTCTATAACAAGTCGGGCGCCATCGGCATCATGCTGGCCACAATTGTCGGCGGACAACTGGTCGACCGTTTGCAGGTCCCGAATGCGCCCTTCACGATGATGGGCGTCTGCAACCTGATTATCCTGCTGGCGGCCATAGGCGTGCGCATATGGGGCAACAAACAACCTGTTATTTCATCCAGCCCTTGAGATAGTCAGGCCATTTCCGATCGATCTCTTCCAAGAGGTCCGGGAATTTCTCCTCCAGAAGGACGCGCGACACGGGTGGCCAGATGTCCGGACCGCCCTCGCCGGGCAGCTGTTGGGTCGCGTCAATGATCATCTTGCTGGAGATCCCCGTGGTTCGCATGCTGGGATCGGGCATGCGCATCTGCGTTTGCGGGATCACGACGCTGGCGCTGGGCTGCCATCGCGCCCCCAGCACATGAAGGATGTTGAGGGGCTGCAGGATGTTCACGTCACCATCGACGACAATGACCACCTTGTTGAGGCCCGGGTTGGCGGCCACCGCCTGCCCGGCCGCCATGCCTTCACCGGCAAACCTCTTGTCGATACTGACAAGGCTGACCCCGTTCGCACCGCGTGGCGAGTAGATCGCTTTCAGATTGGGGATCAGTTTCCTGTAGCGGTGGTATTCGGCCGCGCATGAAGGCCCTTTGGGCATGTCGGCCGCAACGCCGGTGAATGAATTGAAGAACAATGGATTGCGGCGGTGCGTGATAGCCGTAATGTTGACGAAGAAATTGTCGCGTTTCATCAGACCCAGGTAGCCGTACATCTCCCCGTAGGGGCCTTCGTCTTCGGCCTGGTCCAGCGGGACGTCGCCCTCGATGATCATCTCGGCGTGGGCCGGCACCATGATGTCGTTGGTCTCGCTCCTGACGAGTTCGATGGGCCTGCCGATCAACCCTCCTGCGATTTCAATTTCGCTTTCGCCGAAACCGGCCATCTTGGTGCTGCTCACGGACCAGACCGCGGGATCGACGCCGACCGCAATGGATACCCTGGACACGCGATCGCCCCGCCTTTTCATGCCCATGAGCAGCCGCCAGCCGTCCTGACCGGGTTCGGGGTTCAATCCGATCTTGTTCCTGCCCTTGATCTGGCAGCGATAGGTGCCGACGTTCGCCCCCAACCGGCTGTCGTGCATGAATACGGCGCCCGTGTTGATGTAACGGGCGGCATCGGCCGGGTTGTTCCTGAGCCAGGGAAACTTGAGAAGATCGATATCGTCTCCCGTTAACCGAACCTCCTTGCACGGAGCGTCGGGCGCCTCGACTTGAACGGGCTTTATCTTCATCCAGTTGCCGGCCTGATCGATGCGCGTCATCAGCTTGTCGCGCGTCGCCCGGTACATCCGCTCGTCGTTGTCGCCGATGTCTTCGACACCCCACGGCAACGCTTCGATGTCCCAATTGCCATAAAGGTTGGCAACGACCGGGCCATCGCGCCACTCTCCGTCGATTTTCACGCGCTCGATCAACAGGGCGGGCGCGTCTTCATATCCGAACTTGTCAACCAGACGATACATGATGCCCGTGGCCTCATATTTGTCCTGATCGATTTCCTTCAGGCGCATGAGCTTGCCGTGCGCCTCAATGGCGTGGACAAAATCGCGCAGGGAGTCGTAAGGACCCGTTAGTCGGGAATTCGTCTCTTTATCGCGAGCGACTGACATAAGCTTATGTCCTGTGGAATCCACGCCATTGTAGAAGAAGAGGTCTCCAGGGGTGTTTAGAACCGCAATATGTACTGTGCTGGCCGCCGCGGCTTACGGCGTCCTGAACGCCGCAACGGCGCAGCCTGAAGGGGCGCCCCGGGTCGTCAACCTGCGCGAGTTGAATATGGCCGAGGCGCCAGCCGATCTCGTTGCCCGGCTGTACCGGCGGGAATGCGCCGTCTGCCACGGAGATGCCTTGCAGGGAGCGCCCCAGGGAACGGCGCTCAGGGGAGCCGATTTGCTCCACGGGGATTCGATCGACGACATCGCCAGGAGCACCGCGGAAGGATTTCCGGATCGGGGCATGCCCGGTTTTTCCGAGGCGCTCCGTGATCAGCAGATCTGGGCGCTGGCCCTCTATATTTCCGAACAGCGTCAGGGCACCAACCTGGAGGACTTCCGCTACGACGCCCCGCTGGAAATCCCGGCCGGCACCATCGAAAGCGAACACCACGACTTCGCCGTCGAAACGGTGATCGACGGACTTGATCCGCTTCCGTTCTCCGTCGAACCCTTGCCCGACGGCCGTCTGCTGCTGACGGAAAAGCGCCGAGGCCTGAGCATCGTCAGCGCTGACGGGGAGCAATCCGAACTGATCCGGGGCGCGCCCAAGGCCTGGGCGGACTCCTTCAACTTCGTCGGTCAGCCGATGGGCCTCGGCTGGATGATGGAAGCGGCCCTGCATCCCGACCACGCGAACAACGGCTGGGTTTATCTCCACTACGGCGACCGGTGCTCAGACTGCAACGACATCAGCCGGCAATCGGGACAGGACGTGTCCATGAACAAACTGGTGCGCGGCCGTATCCGGGACGGCGCCTGGGTGGACGAAGAGGTGCTATGGCAGGCGGACGCCAAGCACTACACCCTGATGCCGGAAATTGCCGCGGGCGGGCGTATCGCCTTCGACAACGATGGCTTTGTGTACTTCGGCGTGGGCATCAAGGGCCCAATGGAACACATCGGCATACAGGACCTGAGCACCCCGTACGGCAAGATCATGCGCCTGCATGACGATGGCCGTGTGCCGGCCGATAATCCCTTTGTCGGCATGCCCGACGCCGAACCGGCGATCTGGACCTATGGCCACCGCAACCCTCAGGGCCTGGAGTTCAATCCCGCTACGAACGAAATCTGGAGCACCGAGATGGGTCCGCGCGGGGGCGATGAGATCAATCTCATCGAACCCGGGCTCAACTACGGTTGGCCGCTATTCTCTCTCGGCGTCAATTACACCGGCACGCCGGTAGCCTGGGGCAGAGTGCTCGGCATCGAATTCGACGTGGCCGACATCCGGCAGCCTTTGGTTGACTTCACCCCCGCACCCGCCCTGTCAAGCTTCGTGTTTTATCGGGGCGACATGTTCCCGGAATGGAACGGCGACCTCATTGTCGGTACCTTGCGGGCCTCCGATCTGTTGCGCATGAGAGTGACTGACCATCAACTGGTTCGTCAGGAAACGCTGCTGGAGGACGTGGTCCGGTTTCGCGATATCGAAGTGGGGCCGGCCGGGGAAATCTATCTGCTGCTGGAACACGACAGCGGGGGGCAGATCATCAAGCTGACGTCAGATGTGGTCAGGCCTTGATCCAGCCGTACTGCGTGTTGCTGGGTTGACCGCCTTCGTGACCGTACCAGTTCTTCAGTTGCGATAGTCCGTCGGCTGGCAGCGCCTTGCGCGCCGCGTCGGGATCGATTCCGTACAGGCGGGCGGCGTTCAGTCCCAGGATCTTTTCCTTGTCCGCGTCGGTCAGGTCCGGATAGCCGAATTCCTCCTGCAGGGATTCGGGCATTTGAAAGCGGCGGAAGGCCTCGATCTGCCACTGCGGCGATCCCCACCAGATGGCGTCCGTGCCCCAGATCACGTGATCGGCCCCGTAGGCCTTGAGGATCTGGCCAAGGAAATGCGCGCATACGTTGGGATGGGTGATGACCGTGTGGCCGAAGGTGGTGCCGAGTTCCATGTAGACGTTGGTCATGTCGGGATTGGCTTCGCGCATGCGCACCAGGTCGGTGGTCCAGGGCAGGTAGCCGCCCTCCTGTATGTAGCCGTCGCCGGGCGGCAGTTCGTAATTTGCAGCCTTGAAGCCGGAGTGATAGATGATGAAATTGATGTCGGGATGGTCCCGCGCCGCCTTCTCGATGTCGCGCGGATGGTTGTGCTCCAGGCTGCTTCCCGGTAGCGGCAAACCCTTGTGAACGCATACCAGGTTCATGCCGTAGCCGAGAATCTTTTCGTAGAAGGGATACATGAGTTCCTCATCGTCCATCCAGAACGGGAACTCGCCCTTGCGCTCAACCACGCCGGGATAGAACTTCCAGGAATCCACCTTCAGGTCCAGCGCCATGCGCTCGGTCTCCTCCAGGAAATTCGGGAAGAACGGCGCCGTCAGCCCGTGCGCAAGCAGCCGCTGCGATCCCGCCATCGCGTTGATCCGCTCGCGGCCTTCCACCATCTCGTCGGAGTTGAGCACGTTGAACAGGTTGGAGGCCACGCCGCTGATGACCGCCACCTGCGTGTCGCTGTCGAAGAAGACTTCCTTTATGAAGTTGCGGAACTGCAGGTCCCCCTTCTGCGGCTCCACCCCGGCCAGTTCCTTGTTGAAGGGGGCGGAAAGCTTGCGGAAGAACAGGGGCTCCATTCCGCCGGTGCGCACGTGATGCGTCTGCACGTCGAAGATGAACGAGTTCTTGGGCCATAGCTCCGGGTATGCCTCCAGGTCGTAGGTCTCCGCCGCGTTCACGCGAAACCACGGGCCGAACACTTCGTTCATCGCCATGAAGGCCATCGCCATTCCGCAGCTCCCGGCCAGGAACTCGCGGCGAGACAGCCCCAGGGTCCTGCTGCGTTGCGCAGACCATTCCTTGAGCAGCAGCTCCACCTTGCGCTGTTCGGGCGTCTGCGGCGTCGGCAGATATTCCTCGTTGGAAATGATCTGCGTCGGGATGGGCAGGCGGCCGTCCTGCGGCCGGTCGAGGCGGTTCTTCTTCATCCACATAGGCGGAGCATTCCTCCCAAGGACCACTGCGCGGTATCCACTCCGCAGCATAGCAGAGCGTTGGTTTAAGGGGCTTATATACCTTGGGTTGACGCGCTAGGCGGCCAACTTCCGCATATCTCGTTGACGGTTCATCGGGGTCTCCAACGAGAACGCCCCTCGCCGTCCAGAAGCCCCAGTCCCCCGGGCCAGAATGTTCAAGGCGGCATTCACATCCGCATTGCTTCGGTGCCCACAATGGACACATTGAAAATCACTTTGCGAGCGGCGCGATTCCGCCGATACGCACCCGCAGGCATTACAGGTCTGCGACGTGTAGGCCGGATCGACCTCAATCAGATGGGTGGCCTTGTAGGCGAGCTTGTCACGCAAACCCCTCCAGCTCGTCGCCAGGATCACGCGGTTCAGTGAAGCCTTGGCCCTCACGTTCGATCCGGGCTCCTTCTCGGTTCCCCTGGCAGAAGCGGTCATGCCCCGGACGTTCAGGGCCTCGACCACGATGGCGCCCGCAGAAGCGGTCAACTCCCTGCTGACATGGTGATGCCAGTTGGCGCGAACCATCGCCATCTTGCGCGATACCTTTGCGCAACGGTGACGGGCCAACGCTCTGCGCCCCGAACCTTTCTTCCTTCTCGCCATCATCCGCTGGTACCGGCGCCGCTTCGCTTCGAGAACGGCCAGGGAAGGACAGCGGTAGATCCGCCCATCGCTGACAGCCACCTGGCCTACATTGCGGTCAAGGCCTACCGCCTTGCCGTTATCAACCGGGCAAACCCGTTCTTCGGAATCTTCGTAGCACACCGTGCAATACCAGCGCCCAAGCACGCGCTTGACCACCGCCTGCTTGGGTGTGCATCCCTGATACGGGTTGCCGCCGCTTCGACGAAGCACCATCCACCCGACCTTCGGCACCCGTATGCGCGTGACGCCGGTGATGGTATCGGTGCGAAGGCGAAGACCCTGCGGAATCGTGAAGGAGTCATCGCCGCAACGCGCCTTGAACTTCGGGAATCCGCTACCTGCGGAGGCGCCGCCGTGCGCGAAGGCCCGCCGCCAAGCGTCCGCCTGACGCTTCAAGCTATAGCGGACCACGGCAAAGGGAAGCTCCCTGAGCCAGGCGGTCTCGGAACGCAGTTGGGTGAAGCGCTTGCCCAATGAGAAGAATGATAGAGAGGGCTTTGCAGGCCGCTCATAGAGCATCCCGATCAGGGTGTCGGAGCAGAACCGCTCCGTGTCGCGATAAAGGCGGTATTCTTCGCGAATATCGGCCAGTACCCGGTTCCACGTCCATCGGCATCCGCCGGCGATCCGCGCTATGGCGCGGGCCTTGGCGCAACTGCCGGGAACCAGCAGATAGGTGATGTTGCGGCGATCCATCGCGAGTGCATCATGATACAAGGGAGACACGCTGAACAGAGCAGGTTAACCAAGGCATGTCAACCGTTGGTTTATCATTCGCCGCTGTTCTGAGGAGGGGGGAACACACCCATGACGACAAAACGCTTGCTGCCCGGCCTTTTTCTGGTGCTGATGAGCGCCGCGATCGGTGACGATGAACCGGTGGGCGCCTGTACCTATGTTCAGGAGAACATGTTCGCGGGCCCGTTCGACGTTTGCCAGGGGCCGGTGACGGAAGCCGCCTGCACGGAACTGGGCCAGACGGACGACAACCATGACGCAAGCTTCGCCGAAGGCGCCGAGTGCGACACCGAGCGCGAGATGGTGGGGGTCTGCGACCTGGGAGACTCCAAGCTCTACTACTACACCGGCGACGCATTCGGCCTGGAAATCGGCTGCGGTTTCCAGGGCGGCGAATGGATCGCCTCCGACGGGGGCTAACCGGAGGAATAGCCCGGCTGGGCTCCGTTACCGGCGTGGCGGCGCCGGCCGATTTGAGGCGGACGCTCCCCAGCGCCATTCCAGCCCTGCAAACAGAGACCGGGGGCGCCCCGGGAAATAGCGCTCGCCGCTGAAGACCGTGTAGTCGGCGCGGTCCGCGTATGCGCGTCCGGTGAGGTTGAGCAGGCGAACAAAGGCGATGACCCTCTGCCCCAGCGCCGCGCGCCCGCGCAAGTTCAGGATTTCATGGCCCGGATAGCGATGCCGGTTTCCGGGCTCCATGAAGTAGCCTGAGGTCCACAACCATTCCAACTCCAGCTGCCAGTCCGCCCGGCCTTGCCAGCGCAGGCGCGTACCGCCGAAGCGACGCGGCGCCGTGTCCACGTCAAGACCCTTGAGATTGACGCCGCCGAGGAAGAAATCCCTGTCGTAACGGTGCCGGGCGACGCTCCCGGTAAGTTCCACCGCCAGCCGCGGGTTCGCCTGCCACGAGGCCTCTATCTCGAATCCTTCGTGGCGGGTGCCGCCGCCCGCGCGGTTGAACAGCTCCGCGTCCCGGAACAGGACATCGCGCTTGCGCATGTGATACAGCGCCAATTGCGCGGTGACGGCTTCGAGGCGGAAGGACGCGCCGAGCTCCGCCGCCCGAAGCTGCTCGGGACGTAATTCCGCCGTGGTCTGCTCACCCTGCAGGCGGTACAGCTCGGTGGCCTGGGGCATGCGAAAGCCGTGCGAGAGACTAAGCCAGGCGCGGGTGTTGCCCACGGGATTCCACATGATGCTGGCCTTGGGCGACAACGTCCCGAAGCTGTCGGCGCGGTTCGCCGGACGGCTGTAGCGGCAGCCCCCGAAGCCGCAGGGCGTCAGATCATCCCGCGTGCGTCCGGCCGGCAGCCTGGTGCGGTAGTCGTAACGCGCATGTTCGTATCGCGCCCCGAAGCTCGCGGTCCAGTTGCTTCCAAGACGCAGGTCCAGTTGCGCAAACGGCGCGAACCAGCCGGCGTCGACGTCGTAATCGTAGTGGTCCCCGGAAGGAAAGACTTCGCGCACGAATGCGCTGCCGGCCGCATCACCCTGTTGCCACTGGCGCAGGTCGCCCTGCGTGTACTCGAGGTCGAGTCCGGCGATCAGCAGCCAGGTCCCGCGGTCGACGTAGGCGGCCGTCTGCACACCCGCGCCGGAATGGCCATTGCGCTCGAACGGGTCGCCTGGCAGGAAGTGCATCCGAAAGCGCATGCGCGAGTAGCGCAGGTACGGCGTCAGGACCAGCGACCAGGTTTCACTTCGACGATATTCAAGGCGTGCCCAGGCGCGCAGATTGAGCGCCTTGCGAAAGGCTTCGGGGTCCGGGTTCGAGCGGGCGGTCTGCCGGTCGCGATAACTGTCGAGTCCCGTGATGTACCCCGCGGTTTCCTGGTCCAGGCCGCTCACCGCCAGGGCGCCCGTCCAGTCCCAGGTTCGCGTGCTTCCCGAGCGAAAGGCGTTGAGCTTGAACTGCCGGTAGCCGGAATCGTCGCGAAAACCGCCGTCGCGCACCGCGGTCAACCTGAGGCCGCTGTCCGACTCGCCGAACCGGTTCAGCCGGAACCGCGCCAGACCGTACGACCCCAACTCAAGGCCGGCAAGCGAAGGCCCCGTGCTGCGCGCGGTGATCACGTTCACCACGCCGTGCAAAGCGTTGCCTCCGTATACGGCCGTGCCCGGCCCGCGCAGCACTTCGATGCGCGAAGCCGCCTCGTGGTGGGCGAAGAAAAGTTCGTTGATGTTGCAAAAGCCCGGCGACGTAAGCGGAACGCCGTCCTCTGTCGTGAGCAGCGCGCCGCAGGCGCCGGCGCCGGTGAGCACCGGCGAACGCAGCGCCGGCAGGTATTCCTGTCCGTTGCCCCGCTGCAGGTTCACGCCGGGCACCCGCGCCAGCGCCTCCTGCACGTGCGTCTGTCCGGGCAGTCCGCCGAGGCGCTCAAGGTCCAGCACGCTGAGGCTGCGGGCCACCGTCCCCGCGTTGCTGGCGCGACGCCGCGCGGTCACGACGATTTCCTCGACATCGGCGCTTGCGCCGTCGCCGTCCTCGGCAAAGACGGCCGGCAGCAGCAGGCATTGGCCAAGCGCGAGCAGCCATGGCAGGGAGGACTGCCTGTACCGGTGCGTCACGACACTAGTCGCCCTTGAGCTCGTGGCGCGCGATCAGCAGCTGCTGAATCTCGCTTGCACCCTCATAGATCCTGAGCGCGCGTATCTCGCGGTACAGCCGTTCCACCGCGGACCCCGCCCGCACCCCTTCGCCGCCGAACAACTGCACCGCGCGGTCGATCACTTTTTGCGCATGCTCGGTCGCGAACAGCTTGGCCATGGAGGCTTCGCGGGTTATGCGCTCCTGTCCCGAGTCGCGCGTCCAGGCGGCCCGGTAAACCAGAAGGGCCGCCGCATCGATGGACGTCGCCATATCGGCCAGGGCCGCCTGCGTGAGCTGCAGGTCGCCCAGGGTCCCGCCAAACAGCTCCCGGTCGCGCGCTCTCTGCAATGCTTCGCCGTAGGCCCGCCGCGCCATGCCCAGCGCGGCCGCGCCCACGGTCGAGCGGCACAGGTCCAGAGTGCCGCGCGCGACCCGGAGCCCGTCTCCCCGCCCCCCCAGCATTGAGGAGGACGGCACCCGGCAGTCGTTGAACTCAAGGTTGCCCAGCGGGTGCGCCGCAATGGCCCGGGTACGCTCGCTGACTTGAAGGCCGGGAGTATCGGCGGCCACCACGAACGCGCTGATTCCACGTTTGCCTTCGGCGGTACGGGCGAACACCACGTAGAAATCGGCAACTCCGGCGTTCGAAATCCAGGCCTTGGCGCCGTTCAGCACGTAATCGCCCTTGCGCTGCTCCGCGCGCATGGTCATGGCTGCGACATCCGAACCCGCTTCCTTCTCCGAGAGCGCGAAGGCCCCGATCTTCCGCCCGGCGGCGACATCGCTCAGCCACGCCTCCTTGTGCCCGGAGTTTCCGTAGAGACTGATCGGCGCGCTTCCGAGAACCTGCATCGCGTAGACGAAGTCGGCCAGGGGCTCGTGCCGCGCCAGCGTTTCGCGCATCAGGCACAGACTGCGGGCATCGAGGCTCGCGTCATCGCCGAACGGTTCGGGGACCGCGATCTTCAGGAACCCGGCCTCCCCGAGGCCGGCGGCTATGTGCCGGCATCTTGCGTCCAGCTCGGGGCCCGACGGCTCGTGTTCCCGGGGCTGCGCGGCACACCACTCGTCCAGCCTCCGCTGCCGGTCGCGATGCCGCTGCTCGAAGAACGGCCACTTGAGGTGACTTGCGGGCATGGGCCGCGCGTCTATTCGGCTTCCTGCCGGGCCAGCGTTTCGCGAATCAGCCGGGCGTGCTCTGCCAGGACGTCGTCAGCCGCGAGCGCATGTCCGGGCGGCTTGATCGGCTGACCCTGATGGCAAGGGATCACGTGAACATGCATGTGGAATATGACCTGGCCGGCGGCGGAGCCATTGTGCAGCTTGACCAGAACGCCGTCCGCCGCGAACGCCGCCCTGACCGCCCTGGCCAGTTTTTGCGTAGCCGCAAACACGCCGGGCACGGCGTTACCCGGAAGCGTAAGAAAATCCGCGCAAGGGGCCTTGGGCAGCACCAGCGTATGACCGTCCGCACGCGGCATCACGTCCATGATCGCCAGGACATGCTCATCTTCATGGACGCGGTGGGATTTCGCCTCGCCGGCGAGGATGCGCGCGAAGATGTTGCCGGAATCGTAAGTCATTGCTTAAGCCCGCATATCATTCGGATTTCCGTCTAATCATGCCCTAGCGCAGGAGAAAAAACATCAGCGAACTCTGGGATCCGGCCAATCATTGCTTCGTCTGCGGGCCTTCCAACCCCGGGGGCCTGAGGGTGCGTTTCCGCCTCGAGGAGGAAGACGGCGGGCAGGTCTGCCGCGCGGAATTCACGCCGGGGCCCACGCATGTGGGCTATAGCGACATGCTCCACGGCGGCATCCTGTATTCGCTGCTGGACGACGTCATGGCCAACTGGAGTTTCCTGCGGGGCCAGCGCGCCCACACGGCGCGCTGCGAGGTTCGCTACCGCGACGCGGTGCCGATGGGAGTCGGACTGAAGCTCGAAGGAAGGCTGCTGCGCCGCCGGGGGCGCATGATGGAAATGGAAGGCAAGGCCTTCCGCGACGACAACGGCGTCCTCGTGGCCACCGCGCAGGCGCGCTTCATGTTGGCCGGCGCCTCCCGCCACGATTCGTCTTCCACAGCCTGAATCCTTCCAGCGCGGCCAGGACGGCAAGGTGTACGAGGCCGGGCGCCGGATCGTAGGCTTCGATGACCCAGTGCACGAAAGTCAGCACGGCCGCCAGGTAAACCCATCGGTGCAGGCGCTTCCAGAGCCGCCGCAAGCGCCGGACGGCGGCGCCGTTGCTGGTGATCGCCAACGGTACGAGAATGGCCAGTGCGATCCAGCCGGCGAGCAGTCCGGGTTCGGCGCCTTCGGCCACTATGAGTCCGAAACTGCCTTTTCGAAACAGGTACACGACCGTATGCATCGCCGCGTAGCCGAACGCCGCCACGCCTAGATAGCGCCGCCGCCTGAGCAACCACCCCACCCACGGACGCCCCGGAAACATCAGCGTCAGCGGCGTAACAGCCATGGTTGCAATCAGCAGTTTCGCCGAGATGTCTCCTGTCGCCAGCACCACCTCCCCGTAGAACGTGGCGCCCGTCGCGTAGCGAACGATAATGACCGCGCCCGGAAGCGCGAGCAACAACCAGAGCAGGTAGGGCGAATCGATCAGTCGGCGAAGCATTGGCGAAGCCCGGTTCCGGCCTTCCCGCCGGTCACCCGGAGGTCTCTGTTGGCAACAAATAGAAGTGTCCGGTTTTAGAACAAATGAACTGTCCGGTTTGGGTGCAGCGCTCCACAGCGCCTGAAGGACGGAGTCCGAAGGGCGCTGTGGAGCGCTGAGCGGTCGGTCGCCCGCTACGCCGCGGCC
>CAYMQG010000085.1:0-4656 GCA_964392625.1 uncultured Gammaproteobacteria bacterium
AGAGCCTGACTCGAAACTCGCTCAAGTTTTGCAAGCCCTTGCGAGTCTTCGTGTTGTGAGTCGTATGTGGGCGATGTTGATCCAAGCCTCGCTGGAGGCGATGGATTTTTCCCAGTCCTTCGCCAGCCTGCGGCAGCGCCCGAGCCATGCGAAGGTGCGTTCGACGACCCACCGTCGGGGGAGGACTTGGAAGCCTTTTGCGGTGTCGGAGCGTTTGACGATTTCGAGCGTCCACTTTCCGATCCTGCTTAGGGCAGCGTGCAGTTTCGGCCCGGCATAGGCGCCGTCGGCGAACAGGTGGCGCAGCCAGGGGCAGGCATGGCGTATGGATTTCAGCACGGCCGCCGCGCCGTCGCGATCCTGAACACTGGCGGCATGAACGACCAGTCCGAAGAGCATGCCGGTGGTATCGACGACGGCGTGGCGCTTGCGACCTTTGATCTTCTTTCCACCGTCATAGCCGCTAACCCCGCCGGCCTCCGTGGTTTTCACCGTCTGGCTGTCGATCACGCCTGCACTTGGCTGGGCCTCGCGCCCCTCGTGCTCGCGCGCCTGCATGGCCAGATGGAACCGGATCGTGTGCCACAGCCTGTTATCGCGCCACTGGTAGAAATAGCGCTGCACCGTGGAGACCGGCGGGAAGTCCTTCGGCAGCTGGCGCCATTGGCATCCCGTCGAGGCCATATACAGCACCGCATTCACGATCTCGCGCAGATCGGTCTTGCGCGGGCGGCCGATCCGACTGGGCGGCGGCATAAAGGCCTCGATCAGGACCCACTCGCGGTCGGTCAAATCGCTTGTGTAACGCGCGCTCTCGCGGCGATACTCACGGCGAGCGGTTTCGGTCCAGGGCATCGGTGGCTCCGTTCAGTGTCGTAACCGAACTGAATCACAAACCCTTGAAACCGCTCAACTCTTTTCGGGTCAGGCTCTGAGGCATCACATGTTCGACAGTCAGTCGGTCGCGGGCCGGTGCCTCACCCGGATGCTCTGCTTCCATCAACTCACTAAGAACGGCAAATGCAGACCGGGTCGCGCCGCCCCCGTACGCCTTTCGCGTACGAATACCCTCCCGGACCTCTTCGTCTCTCGGAACACCGATGCGCTGGTTTCGTAGTCTGCGTATCCGGTCGAGCCACTGCTTGGCGTAACCTTCTCCTGTGTCCGGTCCAACTCCATGGGCAAGCTCCGCCACGGCCTTGTTCATCCCGGCCGTTGGTCGGTCCGCCAGCCAAAGCCGGGTGATCCAGGTTCCGATTCCCGCAACGGTATTAGCCAGATCTTCTCCAGCTATGCGCGTCGGACCAAATTCGGATGCCTCATGGAGCAGCCGCAATGTCAGCGGACGATGAACGTCCAGCCCTAGCGCCCGTAGGTGCCTGAGTTCTGTTTCTACGTTCCTGTTTGGGTGCTTCTCCGCCTTGCCGGTCAGGATTCCATACAGTCCCGCCAGCCGCGCCAGTTCGCGGCACAGAGTCGGACGCTGCGTGGCATAACCCTGCCTTAGTGCCCAGCGTCGAAGCTGCTCGTAAGTCTTGTCGCCGCCATGGACCTCGCCTGTACGCCAACGCATAACATCCCGAAGAAACACATCAATGGGCTCGGTCGTGTGTTCGGCGCCGAGCGTTTGTTCAATAACACGCCAGTAACCGTCGTGGAGTTCCCGTTGCTCATCTTCCGGCAATCCGATCAATAACCAGTTCTTTACCTTCTCGGCCTCCGTAAGTGGACGGCCGGTGGCATTCAAGCTCTCGAAAATCTGCTGCGGGTCGTCCGTGTTGCCTAGACCGATGCTGACCACCCTGAGCCGTTCAAGCCCCCTCAGCAAATCGGCCGTGTCGCTCCGATCAACCAGTCGGCGCGCAATTTTCCAAGCTTGAGCAACCGCACCGGTTCCTCCGGGAGCGCCGTCGAGACCGCAGCGGTATTCGTCCTCGTCTCCTGTTTGGAGTTGCAGCTTAAGCCGCTTGTCCGGGCGCATGTGAGGGTTGGTCAGCCGACGCTCTCGAATGATCTCTGCGGTCCATTCGCCGCACGGGCCATCTCGTTCGAGCTTGGCTGCGATGCACGCGAGCAGGATGCTCACCGTGGTGAGCCTTTGTTGGCCATCGACAACTCGAATGGTGCTCAACACGCCCGCCGCACCGGGCTCCGGGAAAGTAAGCAAAGTGCCGCCGTAATGGGTAGAATGGGGGTCTGCAACAGCGATGGCCAACAGGTCCTCGACAAGCCTCTCGATATCGGCTTGTCCCCAACAGTACCGGCGTTGCCACCGCGGAACGACGTACTGGACGTCGCCGTTCAGCAATTTCAAGAATTCGATGTGTTGAGCTTGCATGGCCGAAGTCTCAATCGTCGCTATAGAAGGTGCCCTTATGCCCGCCTCGGGCGGTCCCGAACAGCTTCGGCACGCTCCTCGGCACGCGCACCTGGCCGCCGGTCAAGGTGACGGTGTCGGGGCCTTCCAGCTCGAATTCGCAGATGCGGTCGAACCAGGCGCGGAGCGCCACCAGCATTTCCGTGCGGGCGAGGTTGGAGTTGGCCCTGAGATTGTCCGCGACCTTCCAGAGGTCCGCCTCGAATCGCTCGATGCCGGTCATATGGTCCGCAATCATGCCGCCGCCGTCCCTCCCGCCCGCGATATGCACGCACGGCTCAAATGCCAGTCCCGCCCGTTATGGGCAAGCCCGATGGCTGTGGAACGGACAGCCGCCCGGTGGGAGCCGCAGGTTCCCGAAGACCGGTCAATTCAGGCGTTCGCCGGTATCCGGGGCAAAATACGATGCCTTGGCAAGATCGAAGGCCAGGCCGAGAGTCGAGCCGGGCCGGGCCTCCGTTTCCGCATGAAGCCGCGCCGTGACCTGTCTGCCGCCGAGCAGGGACACGACAAAGGTATCGGCGCCTGCCGGCTCCACCATGTCGATCAGGCATTCGGCTTCCTGAACATCGTCGCCTGCGCGGAACCCGGCCTCGGCGATGTCCTCGGGCCGGAGCCCCAGGATCACGTCTTCGGGCAGACCGTCGATGCGCCTGTCGATCAGCACGACCGGCGGCCCCCCGGCCCGTTCGAATTCGATCCTCGTGCCGGCGCCGTCGCGCGATGTTCTGGCCGGGATCAGGTTCATCGCCGGGCTTCCCATGAAGTCGGCAACGAACAGGTTGGCCGGGCGGTTGTATATCTCGGCCGGCGTGCCGATCTGCTGCACGACGCCATCCTTCAGAACCACGATTCCGGTTGCGAGCGTCATCGCTTCGATCTGGTCATGGGTCACATAGACCATCGTGGCGCCGAGGTTCTGGTGCAGCTTCTTGATTTCCAGGCGCATCTCGACGCGCAGCTTGGCGTCGAGGTTGGACAGGGGTTCGTCGAACAGGAACAGCTGGGGATCGCGCACCAGCGCCCGCCCCATGGCGACCCGCTGGCGCTGGCCGCCCGAGAGCTGGCCGGGGCGCCGGTTCAGAAGCTGCTCGATCCGGAGCTGCCGGGCTACCTCCTGCAGCTTCCTGGCCTGCGTCGCCCGGTCCACTCCGCGCACTTTCATGCCGAAGGTGATGTTCCTGGCCACGCTCATGGTCGGATAAAGCGCGTAGGACTGGAACACCATCGCAATGTTGCGGTCCTTGGGGCCGACATGGGTCATGTCGCGCCCGCCGATACGGATCGTGCCGTCGGAAATCGGCTCGAGCCCCGCAATGCAGTTCAGCAGGGTGGACTTGCCGCAACCGGACGGCCCCACCAGCACAAGGAAGCCGCCGGGCTCCGCCGACACGTTGATATCCTTCAGGATTTCCACCGCGCCGTAGTTCTTGCTGAGGTTCCTTATCTCCAGGATCGGTTCCATCGAATCACCCTTTCACGGAGCCTGCGGTCAGTCCGCGGATGAAATACTTGCCGGCGACGACATAGACGAACAGCGTGGGGAGCGCGGCGATGATGGCGGCGGCCATGTCCACGTTGTACTCCTTCACGCCCGTCGTCGAGTTGACGATATTGTTCAGGGCCACCGTCACGGGTTGCGTTCCCGCCTGGCTGAAGCTCACGCCGAAGAGGAAGTCGTTCCAGATCTGGGTGAATTGCCAGATTACCGTGACCATCAGGATGGGCAGGCTGAGCGGCATGAAAATGGACCAGAAGATGCGGAAGAAACCCGCGCCGTCCACCTTCGCCGCCTTTACCAGCTCGACCGGGACGGTGACGTAGTAGTTCCGGAAAAACAGCGTCGTGAAGCCGATGCCGTAGATCACGTGGACGAAGACCAGACCGGGGATGGAGCCCGCCAGACCCAGGAACCCGAGCGTCCGCGCCATCGGCAGCAGCACCACCTGGAACGGGATGAAGCAGCCGAAGAGCATCAGTGAGAAGATCAGGTTCGCGCCGCGGAACCTCCATTGCGCGATCACGTAGCCGTTCACCGCGCCGAGCAGGGTCGAAATTGCCACCGCCGGCACCGACAGCGCCACCGAGTTCCAGAAATACGGCCGGAGCCCTTCGCACTGGATGCCGGTGCAGGCGCTGGACCAGGCCGTGCCCCAGGCTTCGAATGTCACCCGGTCCGGCAGCGCGACCAGGCTTCCCGTCCGGATTTCCTCAAGGCTCTTCAGCGACGTTGTGATCATCACGAAGAGCGGCATCAGGTAGAACAGGGCGAACAATGC
>CAYMQG010000086.1:0-7830 GCA_964392625.1 uncultured Gammaproteobacteria bacterium
TTCAGGCGGCTGTACGGTATCTGGAATACCTTAAGTACCGCAGCGATCCATATCTCAAGTTCCTGATGAGCGTACCGGAAGAAGACGAAGAACTGACCGACAGGTTCCAGAAGGAGTTGGATAGGGCCTGGAGGGATATCGACGAAGGTCAGGTGATTTCTTCCGGTCAACTCAAGCAGGAATTGGGGCTCTGACCAGAAGTATTTCGTATACCTCCCGCGCATCCCGCGATCTGAAGCGGCTGGACGATGCAACGCGCCGGCGCATTGTGGATGGAATTGAGAGTCATGCCCGGACACAAGCCGGAGACGTAAAGCGTCTCAAGGGTCAGTCGCGGGCGCTATGGAGGCTGCGCGTTGGAGGCTGGCGCGTGTTCTTCACGTACGACCCCGACACGCGAAACATAGTCGTGACACGCATAGCTTCCCGAAGCCAAGCGTACCGATCATGATCCGCTGCCTTCATTGCCTCGGCGTGGCGCCAGCGTAAGGGAAGGGCAGGTATAGTGTCTTCGAATAACCGACATAGGCATTCCGCGTCATGAATGAGACCCCTGCCGTTGACCCGCCCGCGCCCACGTCCGACGAAAGAACCTGGTCCATCCTGCTGCATATTTCGGCGCTTGTCGGGATGGTCTTCCCGCTTGGCAACGTGATCGGACCATTTGTGTTCTGGCTCATCAAGAAGCCAGAGTCCGAGCTCATAGATCGCCATGGCAAGGCGGCGCTTAACTTCCAGATCAGTTCGACGATCTACTTTATCGGGATGGGACTTCTCGTGATCATCCTGATTGGTCTCCCGCTCATCATCGCCTACGCGATCTTCTGGTTCATCATGGTGATCGTGGCGACTATTCGCGCCGCGGACGACAAGGATCCGAACTACCTGCTGAGCATCCAGTTTCTCAAGTAGGGCGGCGGCTCAATCAGCGGCGATTGGTTGCAAGGGCACGGAGGCATGGGCACATTCTCGGTACAGATTCAGGTGGGGGATCCGTCGGGTCAGCGCTTCGAAACAATCGATGCGATGGTCGATTCGGGGGCGACCTACACGGTATTGCCTGCGTCGCTGCTGGAGCGTCTCAATGTCGATGCGCACGCTACCCGGAATTTCAGGCTTGCCGACGGCAGCCGGGTTGAGCGGCGCTTCGGGAGAACCTGGCTAAGGATTGACGGCAAGGCGGACGTTTCGCCCGTGGTGTTCTGGGACGAGGAAGCGATGCCGCTGCTGGGCGCCGTCACGCTGGAAATACTCAGCCTCGGGATTGACCCGGTGAATCGGAGGCTTATTCCCGTGGACGCCTTGCTGCTGCCTGCATTGGCTCGGCCGGATCAGGCCACTCAACGGTCAACGCCAGCGAGTCGTTTTACGTAGTTCTCGAAGGTATTGGGCTGGCGCCCCAGGATCCAGCGCAGCACGTTGGGGTTGCCGCGGAAGCCGAACTGGTCGTAGTGCTCGTTCATCGTGAGCATTTGCGCGATTCGGTCGTCGCCGGCGCCGGCGGCGCGGGCGTTCTTCTCCATCTGCTCCAGGCTCAGGGCCTCGGCGTGGATTTCCCTGCCGAGCACCCGGCTGATCACGGCGGCCATGTCGCGCTGGCTCAGGGCTTCCGGGCCGGCCAGTTCGTAGGTGATGTAGAGATGTCCCGGCTCCGTGGCCGCGATGGCGGTGGCTTCGGCGAGGTCGCGGAGGTCGGCGACGTTGAACTTGACGTCGATATTGAAGGGCATGTTGTGCACGCCCGTTTCCAGCACCTTTTTCCAGATCATCGCCAGGTTCTGCATGTAGCGGATCGGCTGGACGATGCAACGCGCCGGCGCATTGTGGAAGGCATGGGCACATTTTCGGTACAGATTCAGGTCGGGGATCCGTCGGGTCAGCGCTTCGAAACAATCGATGCGATGGTCGATTCGGGGGCGACCTACACGGTATTGCCCGCGTCGCTGCTGGAGCGTCTCGATGTCGATGCGCACGCTACCCGGAATTTCAGGCTTGCCGACGGCAGCCGGGTTGAGCGCCGCTTCGGGAGAACCTGGCTAAGGATTGACGGCAAGACGGAAGTTTCGCCCGTGGTGTTCTGGGACGAGGAAGCGATGCCGCTGCTGGGCGCCGTCACGCTGGAAATACTCAGCCTCGGCATTGACCCGGTGAATCGGAGGCTTATTCCCGTGGACGCCTTGCTGCTGCCTGCATTGGCTCGGCCGGATCAGGCCACTCAACGGTCAACGCCAGCGAGTCGTTTTACGTAGTTCTCGAAAGTATTGGGGTCGCGCCCCAGGATCCAGCGCAGCACGTTGGGATTGCCGCGGAATCCGAACTGGTCGTAGTGCTCGTTCATCGTGAGCATTTGCGCGATTCGGTCGTCGCCGGCGCCGGCGGCGCGGGCGTTCTTCTCCATCTGCTCCAGGCTCAGGGCCTCGGCGCGGATTTCCCTGCCGAGAACCCGGCTGATCACGGCGGCCATGTCGCGCTGGCTCAAGGCTTCCGGGCCGGCCAGTTCGTAGGTGATGTAGAGATGTCCCGGCTCCGTGGCCACGATGGCCGTGGCTTCGGCGAGGTCGCGGAGGTCGGCGGCGTTGAACTTGACGTCGACGTTGAACGGCATGTTGTGCACGCCCGTTTCCAGCACTTTTTTCCAGATCATCGCCAGGTGCTGCATGTAGCGGATCGGCTGCACGATGGTGTAGGGCAGGCCGGACTCGATGAGCGTTTCCTCGGCGTCGAGTTTCAGGCGGTGGTGGCGGACCGCGCGCCGCAGCGGGTGCATGACGGAGTAGTAGACGAACCGCGATAGGCCGCGCGACAGGGCGGCATCGATGAAGCGGCTTGTGATTTCCACCTCGTTGGGGTGCATGGGCGGGCCGATGTGGACGATTGCCTCGCACGAGGCCATCGCGGCGTCGATCGTTGCCGCGTCCTGCATGTCGCCGAGGGCGTAGGACGCGGCCCCCAATTCCTGCAACGCGGGCCACTGGCGTTCGTCGCGAATGAATGCCTTTACGTCGGCGCCTCTATTTGCCAGCGCTGAAAGCACCGCGCGGCCGGTCTTGCCGTTGGCGGCGGTGAGGAGGATGGTCATGCTTCCAGGACTAGAAGCGGTCCTTGCGGCGGCGGACTTCGGCGAATACGGCCACGTCGTCGGCGTCTTCCATGCCGAGTTGCACGCGGATGCCCTCGCTGTCCGGGCGCAGGAAGGGGTTGGTGCGTTTCTCCTGGTACATCGTTGTGGGGACGGTCGGCCGTCCTTCCTCGCGCAGCCGTTCCACTTTTTCCATTCGCTGGACCAGCGCCTCGTTGTCCGGGTCCACGGTCAGCGCGAACCTGCCGTTGGTGTGCGTGTATTCGTGCGCGCAGTAGATGCGCGTTCGTCCGGGCCAGCTCATCAGCTTCTGCAGCGAGTTCCACATCTGTCCGGGCGAACCCTCGAACAGGCGGCCGCAGCCCATGGCGAACAGGGTGTCGCCCACGAAAGCGGCGTCCTCGTCGGGGAAGTAATAGACGATGTGGCCGCTGGTGTGGCCGGGGGTGTCGTAAACGAGGGCTGCCGCGTTGCCGAATTCCAGGATTTCGCCCTCGCCGACCTGGAGGTCGATGCCGGGGATGCGCGCGGCGTCGGCGCTGGGGCCCACGATGATGCAGCCGGTGCGTTCCTTCAGCCACAGGTTGCCACCGGCGTGGTCGGGGTGGTGGTGCGTGTTGAGGATGTGCGTCAGGCGCCAGCGCTTGCGCTTGAGCTCGCGATGGATGGCCTTGGCGTCGGGCGTGTCGATGGTCGCGGTCAGGCCGGACAGGCGCTCGTGGATCAGGAAGCCGTAGTTGTCCGACAGGCAGGGGAACTGGTGGATCTGGAGCAGCGCCATGTTCGTCGGCCTTATGTTTCTCGCAGGCGGGGCCTGAGCTCTGCCAGGTTGCAGGGCCGGGTGCGGGTGTCGAGTTGCGCCTCGATGAGCTTGTCCCAGCCGGTGGCCACGGCGTTGCGCGAGCCGGGCAGGCAGAACACGAAGGTGCCGTTGGCCAGCCCCGCCAGACAGCGCGATTGCAGCGTGGACGTGCCGATGTCCTCGTACGACAGCACCCGGAACATCTCGCCGAAGCCCTCGATCTGCTTGTCGAGCAGCGGTTCGACCGCCTCGGGCGTGCCGTCGCGCCCGGTCAGGCCGGTGCCGCCGGTGGTGATGATGGCATCCACGCCCTCATCCGCGATCCACTGCGACACGACCGCCCTTATGCGGTACCGGTGGTCCGGTTCCAGCAGCCGCTTGTGCAGCTTGTGGCCGGCGCTACCGATGCGTTCCGCCAGCAGCGCGCCGGAATCGTCCGTCTCCAGCGTCCGGCTGTCGGAAATCGTCAGCACGGCGATGTTCAGCGCCAGGAAATTGTCCGATTTCTCACCCAAGGTAGTGCGCTCCGTTGCTACGGAGATTTTAGATCACGTGAGGAGGGCGGGATGCCCTCTCTCCCGGGGGCGGGTGGGACGCCCTCGCGCGCGTGCTTACGGTTGGCGTAGGCCATCTTCGCTTCCCATGCGGCGTAGGCGTCGTTCTCCAGTTCTTCGGGGGTGCGCAGAAGGTCTTCCTTGATGTTCAGTTGTCTGCATAACCGCTCCATTGCCGCCTCGTGCGTCTCGATTTCTCCATCGGCCAGAATGTGATTGACGTTCTGGCCCAGGGCAACCAGTTCGCGGGTGACCAGAATGGTTCGATGGCAGTTGAGAGGGTCCTTTTCCGCGCACATCAGCGCAATGCGCATCTGCTCGCTTCCATCCAGTACGCGCTTGATTCCTGACCGGAACAGGCTCGTCGCAGCCAGTTTCCGGTACTGGACGCGCCCATTCTCATAGCAGTCCGGATCGGTGCTCCTGGCGCCCAGTTCCTTGCCGAGAAATACGTACGCTATTCCGCTTGCTTTCAATGATTCCTTCAACGTTTCCCGATTGAATTGCGGATGCCGGCGACTGTAGGGCATCGACCGCACATCCGCCACGGCCTCTACGCGGTGCCGCGCAAGCAAGTCCACGAACCGCGCCGCTTCATGCGCCGAATGACCTACCGTAAAGATCCCCTTTTGCGCCGTCATACTCGCTATATTGCACGCACACTCCGGATTGCTCGCATCCCTGCCATGCTGGTAGTGTACCCAGCATGGATACGAGCAAGAATGTGATGACGGACCTGCCGGATCTGCAGGCGTACTGGATGCCGTTTACGGCCAACCGGCAGTTCAAGCGCGACCCGCGTTTCGTGGTGGGCGCGAAGGGCATGTATTACACGACGCACGAGGGCGAGCAGATGCTCGACGGCGTGTCGGGGCTGTGGTGCTGCGCCGCGGGACACTGCCATCCGCACATCGTCGCCGCGATCCAGGAGCAGGCGGCGAAGCTGGATTACTACACGGCGTTTCAGATGGGCTATCCGCGCACCTTCGAGCTGGCCAACCGGCTGGCCGAGATGGCGCCGGAGGGCCTGTCCAGCGTGTTCTTCACCAATTCCGGCTCGGAGTCGGTCGATACGGCGCTGAAGATCGCGCTTGCCTGGCACCGGGTGCGCGGCGAGGGGCATCGGGTGCGGCTGATCGGGCGGCAGAAGGGCTACCACGGCGTGGGCTTCGGCGGCATTTCGGTGGGCGGCATCTCGTCGAACCGCAAGCTGTTCGGCGCGCTGCTGGCGGGCGTGGACCACCTGAGGCACACGCAGGACCTTGAACACCAGGCTTTCAGCCGCGGTCAGCCTGAGTGGGGCGCCCACCTGGCCGACGAACTGGAGGAGATCGTGGCGCTGCACGACCCCTCGACCATCGCCGCGGTGATCGTGGAGCCGATCGCCTGTTCGGGCGGCGTTCTGGTCCCGCCGAAGGGCTACCTGGAACGGATTCGCGAGATCTGCGACGAGCACGGGCTGTTGCTGATCTTCGACGAGGTCATTACGGGCTTCGGGCGCACCGGAGAGGCGTTCGCTTCGCAGACCTTCGGCGTGAAGCCCGACATCATCACGCTGGCCAAGGGCCTGACCAGCGGTTCGGTGCCGATGGGCGCGGTGCTGGTGCGACGCGACATCTACGACGATTTCATGCACGGCCCCGAGCAGCTCATCGAGTTCGCGCACGGCTACACGTATTCGGGCCATCCGCTGGCGGTCGCGGCCGCGCACGCAGCGCTGGACGTGTACCAGGACCAGGGCCTGTTCGAGCGCGGCAAGGAAACCGGCAAGCTGCTGGGCGACGCGCTGCAGTCGCTCAAGGGCAAGCCCTACGTGATCGACATCCGCGACTTCGGGATGCTGGGCGCGGTGGAACTGGAGCCGGTGGCGGACAAGCCCACGGCCCGCGCACAGGAGGCGTTCCGGCTGTGCTTCGACAACGGCCTGCTGGTGCGCACCACCGGCGAGACCATCGCGCTGTGCCCCGCGCTGATCGCGGAAGAGTCGCACATCGCCGAACTCGTGGAGAAACTCGCCCGGGTCCTCGACTCCCTGTCGTAACTCCTGGTCAGTCGGCGCGCTCGATGCGCGCCTCGTCGACTTCCGGCCTGGGTTCGGTGGCTCTCAGCGCTGCCGCTTCGTCTTCGTCCACGATGCCGGCGGCCAGCGCGAAGTCGATGTACTCGTCGGTGTTCAGCGCACCCAGCGGCACGTGGCGGTCCTCGCCCAGCACCGGAGGCGCGGGCGGCCCGTCGAAGCCGCTCAGTTGATAGCCGGCGCTGTCCTCGGAGTGATACGCGCCCAGCGTCGGGATGTTGTCCTTGTCGGGATACAGCACGGCCGCGGCGCCGCCGTATCCGGCGAAGCGGCCCGCGTTGCGGTAGATGAACCAGACTCCGCCGTCGCGCGTGATCGTTGTTTTCAGCGAATCGGACCGCGCCGGGATGGGGTAGTGGGTGAAGGCGTCGGCGGCCTGGTCGTACTTCGTCAGGTAGTTGTCGTTGGCGACCCAGATGTTGTCGTCGGGATCGGCTTCGGCGTTGTACGAGGCCGCGTAGGGGACGTCGATCTTGCGCCGGAACACTTCGCCGGTATCCGGATCGACCCGGTACAGCGTGGCGTTGTCGAAAGCGCGGTTGCCCCAGGTGGCGGTCCAGACCATGCCCCTGGAATCGACGCCCAGGCGGCGGATCGACGAGGTGGCGTCATCCGCGACCAGCGGATAGTGGCGGAATTTCTCCAGTTCGGGATCGAAACGCGTGACGCCCCCGTTGTGATAGTCGGAGAACCAAACCTTGTCCTCGTGATCGACGATGATTCCGTACGGGCGGCTGCGCATGACCGGGACCTCCCAGTAAACAATGGAATCCGTCTCCCGGTCCCATTTCGCCAGCGCGCCCCCGGGCAGCAGCGAAAGCCAGAGATCGCCCCTGGAGTCGAAGATCTGCGTGTTGCTGCGCAGCAGCGGGTTGTCGATGACCCAGTTGTCCACCTTGCCGGTCTCGGGATCGAGACGCCGCACCACGTCGCCTGAAAACCACACCGTGCCGTCGGTCTGGTCCACGACGATGCCGTGGCCGCCGCCGTTGCCTTCGAACGCCTTCTGTTCGCCCGTGCGCGGATCGAACTTCACGATGCAGCACGCCCGGTAGGCGAGCCACACGTTGCCGTCGAGATCGAAGTCCACCTGGTGCGGCCACGGCCAGACCTCGTATTCGTCCGACTCGCGATAGACGTACTCGACGAACATCGCTTTCTTCAGCGCTTCGTAGTCAAGTTCGGGTTCCCGGGTGAGCTGCGCCACCACCGGCGGCCGGTCAGCGGGAAAGTTCTCGGCCAGGTAGTCCACGAGGATGTCGCGGTCCTCCGGCGGCAGATATTTCGGATCGAAATACGACGCCTTGCCGGGACGGCC
>CAYMQG010000087.1:0-9191 GCA_964392625.1 uncultured Gammaproteobacteria bacterium
GCTGTCACGCAAGGGCGACATCGCCGAAGGCCTCGACGCGGACCTGGCGATCGTGGATCCCGATGAGAACTGGACGGTCCGGGCCGAGGAATCGGAGTCGCAGCAGGGCTACACGCCGTTCGAGGGCGTTGAACTGGACGCGCGGGTCAAGACCACCTTCCTGCGCGGACGCCGCATCTACGACGACGGCGCCGTGATCGGCGCCCCCACCGGCGAGTTCATCCGCCGCCCGACGTAGCCGGAGTCGCCTATGCCGCAAATGCAAACCTCCAATCTGACGCCGCGCCAGTACTGGGAAGAGGTCAAATCCAACCCCAACCGGGCGCGCTTCGGTTTCGGCGAAAAGGCGGCGTTGATCAACATCGATCTGCAGCGCGCCTATACCGACATCGACAGCTTTCCCACGGCCTACCAGACGAACCCCGGCCAGATCGACTACATCAACCGCCTGTCGGCGCTGGCGCGCGAGAAGAACATGCCGGTGATCTGGACCTACGTCGCGTACATGGGCAACGCCGACGACGCCGGCGTCTGGGGCACGCGCACCGACACCGAGAATTCCCTTCAGAACATCAAGGAGGGTGGGGCCCGGGCGGAGCTCGACCCGCGATTGATGGTGGAACATGAACGCGACGCCGTGATCAACAAGCGCATGGCAAGCGTCTTCCACGACAGCCTGATCCCATCGCTTCTGATCTGGCACAAGGTGGACACGGTGATCCTCACCGGCGGCAGCACCTCCGGTTGCGTGCGCGCCTCGGCGGTGGCCTCGCTCTCGCACGGCTATCGGACGATCGTGCCGGAGGAATGCGTCGCTGACAAGCACGAGATACCCCACTTCGCCAACCTCTGCGACATCATGCTCAAGTATGCGGACGTGGAGCCCTTCGACGCGGTGGCCGGCTGGCTGGAGAACCATCCCGGCTGCGCGCCGATTCGCCGGGCGCGCGGCGTCGGCTTCTAGGGAGTTCCCGTGCGCGAAGATCCAGCGCTTTACGACTATCGCGCCTGGGACGAGCGCCTGCCGATCCGCTGGCCGGGCGGCGCCAGGGTCGCCTTCTGGGTAGCGCCCAATATCGAGTTCTACGAGCTGGACCCGCCGTCCAACCCGATACGCAAGGCCTGGCCGCGCCCGGCCCCCGATATCCAGGGCTACGGAACCCGGGACTACGGCAACCGGGTCGGCCATATGCGCATGATGGAACTGCTCGACCGCCATGGCGTGCGCGGCTCGGTGAGCCTGTCGGTGGCGCTTTGCGAGCACCATCCCGAGATCATCGGCATGTGCCGTGAGCGCAACTGGGAATTCTTCAGCCACGGCATCTACAACACGCGTTACGTGTACGGCATGGACGAGGACCAGGAACGCGCCGTGATCGAGGATTCGGTGCGCACCATCGCCGAACACACCGGACAGCGATGCTCCGGCTACCTGGCCCCGGCCCTCACGCATACAGAGCGCACGCTGGACCTGTTCAGCGAGGCCGGCGGGCTTTATACCTGCGACCTCTTTCACGACGACCAGCCCACTCCCGTCAAGGTGCGCTCCGGTAAGCCCTTCGTTTCCGTGCCCTACTCGCTGGAACTAAACGACACCATCGTCTATGTGGTCAACCGCATCGAGCCCAGGCGTTACGGAGAGATGATCAGGCAGGCCTTCGACCGGCTGTACAGGGAAGGCGAACGGGGCGGAACGGTCATGTGCGTGCCGCTGCACGCCTACCAGGTGTCGCACCCGCACCGGATCCGCGCGTTCGAGGAAGCGCTGGCCTATATCACCGGGCACCCGGACGTATGGGTGACCACGGGCCGGGAAATTGCCGAGCACTTCGTGGAGCACTACTACGATCAGGCCGTCGCGAAGTGGGGCGGGGGAGACTCGGGGGACGGCGGAAATGGCGCTTGACCCGGCCTACCTGAAGTACCGCCGCCGCCGCTACGGCATGGACCACGACCGCTACGAGTGGTCGATGCTGTCCGATCGCGCTCCGGTCGCATGGCCGAACGGCGCCCGGGTGGCGCTTTGGGTCAACCTCGCGGTGCAGTTTTTTCCGCTGAACCAGAGCGGCAAACCGTTCCCGCCTCCGGGCGGCATGAGCACGCCGTATCCCGACCTGCGCCACTACACGCTGCGCGACTACGGCAACCGGGTGGGCCTGATCCGCTGCCTCGAAGCCCTGGACGAAGCGGGGGTCATCCCGACGTTTTCGGTGAACGCCGCCATCGCCGAGCGTTACCCGCAGTTGCTCGAGCGCCTGAACCGGCGCGGCAACGAGGTGCTGGCGGGCTCATGGCACATGGACACCCTGCACCACGGCGAACTGGCCATGGACGACGAGCGGGAGTTGATCGACCGTTCGCTCGCAGCCCTGCGAGCGGCCGTCGACCGGCCCGTCACGGGCTGGCTGGGCCCGGCGCGGTCGCAAAGCCACAACACCCCGGACCTGCTTGCCGAGGCGGGCATACGCTACATGGGCGACTGGATCAACGACGACATGCCCTATCCGTTCGCCACCCGGCATGGCGAGTTGATTGCGCTGCCCCTGTCGCTGGAACTCGACGACCAGTTCATCATCCAGAACAACCTGCACTCGGAATGGGAGTACGCCGACCAGGTCAGGGATGCCTGCGATTACCTGCTGGCGGAGGCCGAGAGCACCGGCCACGGACGCCTGCTCGCCCTATCCGTCCACCCCTGGCTAATGGGCCAGCCCCATCGAATCGGCGCCCTGGAATCCGCCCTCAAGCACATTTCCGAGCAGACCGGCATCTGGTCCGCCCCCGCCACCGACATCGTCACAGCCTGGTCAGCGCAAAGCGCCTGACCGCGCGGCCTGATGGCGACCCCGTAGGGCAGGAGGGCATGGCACCCCTCCACCCGAGGTTTTAGAGGACGGAACGTCCTCGTTTCCCGGGTGGAGGGGTGCCATGCCCTCCTGCCCGGGTTCCCTCAGAAGCGGGCGGTAAGTTCGAGGCCTATGCGCCGGAGGTCTGCGGGGTGGATGAAGGTGCCGCCGAACTCGGGAGCGGGGATCACCTCTTCGAGATAGACCTCCTCGGTCGCGTTCTTGGCGAACACCACCGCCGAGAGCCGGTCGTTCTCCACGCCCACGCGCAGGTTCAGCACCGTGTAGCTGTCGCGCCGGGTGGGCGTGAAGTCGCTGGCCACGCCGTTGAACAGCGTGGCGCGCTGCTGGTCCTGGACCACGTGGAACCAGGTCTCGCCCACGGCCGACACGTCGGCCGAGGCGGCGAATCGCCAGTCGCCGGTCAGCGGCATCACGACGCGGGCGCCGGCGCTGGCCGTCCAGTCCGGCGTGTACGGCGACTTGTTGCCGACCGTGTCCGGGCGCACGCTGTTGGCTTCGATCTCGCTGTCGACGTAGCCCCAGCCGGCATAGACGTCGAGGATGTCCGTCACCGCCCAGGTGGCGCCGATCTCGGCGCCCTGCAGGCTCACTTCATCGACATTTCCGTTCAGCCGCAGCAGGCCGAAGGGGCCGACCAGGAACTCGAAGAACTGCATGTCATCCACCTGCACGTTGAAAGCGGTCGCTTCCAGCCTCAGGCGGTCGTCCAGCAGGCTGCCCTTGACGCCGACTTCAAGCGACACGGAAGTTTCCTTGTCCACGTCGTCGGTGATCCCCACGGGCACCTGCGGCGGCGCGCCGACGGCCGCCAGGAACACGTTGTTGATCAGGCCGTTGATGAAGATGTCCACGGTGGCCTTGGCGCCCTGGTTGTTGAAACCGCCGCTCTTGAAGCCCACGCCTCCGCTGGCGAACAGGGTCCAGTCCTCGGTCACGTCCCAGGTGAGCGAAAGCTTCGGCTGGAACTGGCTGAAGGTGCGCGACTTGCCCGCGATCGAACCGGCCGGATTCACGCCGGGGCAGAGGCCGGGGTTGATCGGCGCGTTGCCGGTGTAGGGCGGTCCGTCACAGTCTATGTATTGCGACAAGGCGTTGACCGGAACCAGGTTTTCCACCGACCGGCGCTCGCTGTCGAATCGCAGCGCCAGCGAGACTTCCGTGGTTTCGGTCACTTCGTATGAGAGTTCGCCGAAGGCCGCCATTACCTGGCTGCTGAAGCGGTCGTGCACCAGTTGCTCGGTCGGGTTGTCGCCGCTCTGCGGCACGTAAAGTTCGGTGGTGATGCCGTGACCCAGATCCAGTCCGGTGTTGACGCCCACCTCGCGGTCGATGTCGAGGAAATAGGCGCCGGCCAGCCAGGTGAGAGGCCCGTCGCCGGTGGAGTTCAGCCGAACTTCGACGCTGAAGTCGGTCTGCTTGCGTTCCTGGTACTGGGTGCCGTCACAGGCGATCGGCGTGTAGGGCCCCAGCAGCGACACCGGGAAGTTCGGGTCGGGCCCCAGGTAGGTGGGGGCGGGCAGCCGCACCCCGGCGTTGAACGCCTCGGTTACCGAGTCCAGGCAGTGCTGGTTGGCGTTGAAGAAACCGAACGCGCCGCTGGTGCCGTCCGCGCTCAGATTGTTGTCGATCTTGCTGAACAGGAACCAGGCGCGCATGTCGGCCCAGCCGAGCGCGTGGTCGACGCGGGCGGAGAACTCCGTGGCCTCCTGTTCGTTGCCGGGATCGATATTGGTCTGGAAGACGAACTCGTGGTCGTTGACGTCCTCGAAGAACTGCGGCACGCCGAATAGCTGCGCGAACAGCGGAAGATGAAACGCGGCGTTGAAGGTGATCGAGGCCGCGTCGACCTCGCCGTACCGGAGCTTGAAGTCCCAGCTGGTCGCCTCGGAGGGGTCCCAGGTCAGGCGGGCATTGACGTTGTAGCCGCGATAGTCGTCCATGATGTCGTCGCGGTTGAGATAGGTGTTCTCGTAGAAGCCGTCGGTTGTGCGGTAGTCGCCCTGCAGGCGGAAGTTGATGCCTTCGGCCAGGGCGCTTTCAACGGCGCCGGAGTACAGCCAGGTGCTGTCGCCCGCGCCGCTCGCCTTGACGTAGCCGCCGGTATCGCCGCTGGGCTTGTCGGTGGTGATGATGATGGCGCCGGCCGCGGCGTTGCGCCCGTACAGCGCGCCCTGCGGTCCCTTGAGTATTTCGATCTGGCTCAGGTTCGCGTACTCGCGGTTCAGCGCCGCCGGATTGGTCATCAGCACGCCATCGACGATCAGCGCATAGGAGTTCTCCGCGTCGCGCGCGCCGTTGATTCCGCGAATGTTCACCTGCGTGTCGCCGACCTCCGCCGTATCCACGATGGAAACGCCGGGCGTCATGTACACGAAGTCCTCGGCGCGCTGGATGCCGGACCGCTCGATGTCTTCGGAGGTCAGCACCCGCACCGTGCCGGGGACGTCGCGCAGCGTTTCCTCACGCTGGCGGGCGGTCACGATAATTTCCTCGATTGCGTCCTGCGCAGGCGCGACCGGCGCCAGAAGCACCATGCCGAGCACGCAGAAACTCAGTTGTCTCACAGGGTTCGTGTTCATTCGCAACTCCGGGGTTTGGATGCCGGCCGGTATTCGCCTGGTGGCCGGCTTGTCGGAATCGGAAATATTAGGCGCGCCCGGCCTTGCCCGTCAATGCGGAGCACGATCTGAAAGGCCCGGCGTGATAGATTAGCCGCCTTTCCGGGATCGCTTGGGGGCGACTATGGCAGAGGCAAGGACAGTTGTGATTACCGGCGGTACGCGCGGCATCGGCAAGGGCATGGCGCGGGAGTTCCTCAAGCGCGGTCACCAGGTCGTCGTGTGCGGGCGCAGCGACGACAGCGCCGCCGCCGCCGCCGCCGAGCTGGCGGAACACGGCGAGGTGCTCGGCAAGGGCTGCGACGTGGGCGACTACGCCAGCGTCAAGGCGCTGTGGGACGCGGCGGTGGAGCGCTTCGGCGGCGTCGATATCTGGATCAACAACGCCGGCATCAGCAATCGCCGCGCCAACGTGAACGAACTGCGGCCCGAAGAAATGGCGGCAGTCGTGAACACGAACCTGACCGGTTCCTTCAACGGCTGCCGGGTGGCGATCGATGGCATGCGTAAGCAGGAAAACGGCGGGGCGGTGTACGTGTTCGAAGGCTTCGGCAGCAACGGCATGACCGCGCCGGGGCTGACGCCGTACGGCTCCACAAAGCGGGCCATCGCCTATATGGCGCAGTCGCTGGCCAAGGAAGTGCGCGGCAGCAACGTGATCGTGGGCGCGCTGAGCCCCGGCATCGTGATTACCGACATGTCGATGCTGGCCGGCGGACGCGACACGGCGCGTGCAGCGCAGGCCCGCAAGATCTACAACATCCTCGGGGACAGGGTGGAGCGCGTTACGCCCTGGCTGGTGGAAAAGGTGCTGGCGAACCGCAAGAACGGCGCGGCGTTCCGCTGGCTGACCCGCCTGCGCTCCGCCGGCCGCTTCCTGTGCCCCGTCTATCACCGCCGCGACGTCGTCAGCGACTACGCCCCCGGCGCCTGATGCCCCGCCCGGGTCCCGTAGCGAGTGGCGGCTGACGACTTTATCCGGCGGATCGTCGCCGACGACCTGGCGTCCGGCAAGCACTCGGGCGTGGTCACGCGCTTTCCGCCCGAACCGAACGGGTTTCTGCACATCGGGCACGCCAAGTCCATCTGCCTGAACTTCGGCGTGGCCGCCGAACACGGCGGTTCCTGCTACCTGCGCTACGACGACACCAACCCCATCGCCGAGGAACAGGCCTTCGTGGACGCGATACGGGCCGACGTGAACTGGCTCGGTTTCGACACCCCGCTGGTGACGCATGCCTCGGATTATTTCCCTCGGCTGTACGAGATCGCCGAGCACATGATCGAGACCGGTCATGCCTTCGTCGACAGCAGCTCCGCCGAGAAGATATCCGCCGACCGCGGCACGCTCACCAGTCCGGGGCGGCCAAGCCCCTACCGCGACCGTTCGGCGAAGGAAAACCTGGACCTGTTCCGGCGCATGCGCGCAGGCGATTTCGGCGACGGAGAACAGGTGCTGCGCGCGCGCATCGACATGGCCTCGCCCAACATCAATCTGCGGGACCCCGTGCTCTACCGCGTGCGCCACGTCGAGCACGCGCGCACCGGGCGGGACTGGTGCATCTACCCGATGTACGACCTCGCCCATACGCTGAGCGACGCGCTCGAAGGCATCACCCACTCGCTTTGCACGCTCGAGTTCGAGGACCATCGGCCGCTGTACGAATGGCTCCTGGACCACAGCGGCCTGGACCTGAATACCCGTCCCCGGCAATACGAGTTCGGGCGGCTCAACCTGGGTCATTCGGTAACCAGCAAGCGCCGGGTGGCGGACCTGATCCGAATGGAAGCCGTCGAGGACTGGGACGATCCCCGCCTGGTGACGCTGTCCGCGCTTCGCCGGCGCGGTTACCCTCCCGAAGTGCTGCGCGAGTTCTGCGCCCGCGCCGGCGTCAGCCGCTCCGAGCAGATGATCGGCGCCGATCATCTGGAGACCGTCGTTCGGGATGCGCTGAACCGCGATGCCCCCCGCGCGATGGCGGTGGCCCGGCCGCTGAAGGTGGTGCTGACGAACCTGCCCGAGGACCACTTCGAGGAGCTTCCGGCGGACAATCACCCCAAGCGGCCGGAAATGGGCAGCCGCCACGTGCCGTTTTCGCGCGAACTGTTCATCGAGCGCACCGATTTCATGGAAGATCCGCCACGGCGGTTCTTCCGACTGCGTCCGGGCGGAGAAGTGCGCCTTCGCAACGCCTACATCATTCGCTGCGACGACGTGGTGCGCGGAGCGGACGGCGAACCCACGGAACTCCACTGCAGTATCGATCCAGGTTCACGCAGCGGCAGTGAGGGCGCCCGTCGCAAGGTGAAGGGCACGATTCACTGGGTCAGCGCGGTGCACTCGATTCCGGCGGAACTGCGCCTGTACCGGCCGTTGTTCACGGTCGAGCGGCCGGACCTGGCCTCCGGCACGCCGCCGTTGAGCGAGCAGGTGAATCCCCGGTCCCTGGAAGTGGCGGCCGGCGCGCGCCTGGAGCCGGCCCTCGCGAACGCCGGCGCGGACGATATCTGGCAGTTCGAGCGCTTGGGCTACTTCACGCCCGACCCGGTCGATTCCTCGCCCAGCGCCCTCATTTTCAACCGCATCGCCCCCCTGCGCAGCAGTTACTCGAGCTAGCCCTTCGCGCGGGACTATTCTTCCTGGGTGAAGCTGCGCAGGCGCTCGGCGTGCGAGGGATGGCGCAGCTTGCGCAGCGCCTTGGCTTCGATCTGGCGGATGCGCTCGCGGGTCACGTCGAACTGCTTGCCGACTTCTTCCAGCGTGTGGTCGGTGTTCATGTCGATGCCGAAGCGCATGCGCAGCACCTTGGCCTCGCGCGCGCCCAGCGTCGCCAGCACGTCCCGCATCGTTTCCTCCAGCCCGCGCGTGGTCGCCACGTCCATCGGCGAGGTGGCGTTCTGGTCCTCGATGAAATCGCCGAGGTGCGAATCTTCGTCTTCGCTTAGCGGCGTTTCCAGCGAAATCGGCTGCTTGGCGATCTTCTGCACCTTGCGCACCTTTTCCTCGGGCATCTCCATGCGCTGCGCCAGTTCCTCCGGCGTGGGGTCGCGGCCCATCTCCTGCTGCATCTGCCGGGAAATGCGGTTGAGCTTGTTGATCGTCTCGATCATGTGCACCGGCACCCGGATGGTGCGCGCCTGGTCGGCGATCGAACGGGTGATGGCCTGGCGGATCCACCAGGTGGCGTACGTGGAGAACTTGTAGCCGCGGCGGTATTCGAACTTGTCCACCGCCTTCATCAGCCCGATGTTCCCTTCCTGGATCAGGTCGTTGAACTGCAGGCCGCGGTTGGTGTACTTCTTGGCGATGGAAATGACCAGGCGGAGGTTGGCCTCGACCATTTCCTTCTTGGCGTCCTTGGCCTTGAGCTCGTTGTGGGAGATCTCCCGGTAAAGCTCCTTGATCCCCCGGGCCATCGCCTTGCCGTTGTCGCCCCTGGGGATGGCCTTGAAGCGGTTGATCGGCAGGCAGCACTGGTCCTCAACGCGCCGCAGCCGCCGGGTGAGCTGCCGCGCTTCCTCGGCATACGGCGCCAGCCTCGGCCCGTATTCATCGCTGGCAAGCTGCTCCTCAAGCCATTCGTCGCTGCTGGGTTCGTTGGCGAAGTATTCCTTGAAGTTGCTGGTCGGGACCTTCGCCATACGGACGTAAATCCGGCGCAGCCGCTTCTCGCAGCCCGCGACGGACGAGGGATAAAGGGCG
>CAYMQG010000088.1:0-25837 GCA_964392625.1 uncultured Gammaproteobacteria bacterium
ATCGGCAGCACACCGCAAATCGGCTCGACCCCATGACGATCCTTGTGCGCGTCGACGAAGGCAATCATCGCTTCAGTTTGCGGTCGAGCTCCGCCTGGGCGAAAAAAGCAGAAGCCGTCTTCAGAATCTCATTCGCCCGCCGCAACTCCTTGTTCTCCTTCTCCAAGGCCTTCAGCCGAGCCCGATCCTCCGAGGTCATGCCGTCCCGCCGACCCGTGTCGATCTCCACTCGTCTCACCCAGCTGCGCAGCGTCTCCGGCGTGCAGCCAATCTTGCTCGCGATCGAGACCACCGCCGCCCACCGCGAACGGTAATCCTTCTCGTGTTCAAACAGCAGCCGTACGGCTCGTTCCCTGACCTCCGGGGAATAACGCTTCGCTTTGTTCATGCTCCAATCCTCTCAAGATCCGGAGCCTCCGGTAAACCCGGGTCGATTCATACATATTCCTTTCAAGAAGTCTCCTTTGCGTGATGCAATAGGGCAATTTAGCTACAAGAAACTCCCAAAAGGTGGCAGCCTCGGATATTACGGTCGGGAGGCGTACCAAAGCTGGGGCCTTTTGCAGGTGTAGCTCAGTTTGCTATGCCTACCGCCTCCGAACTCAAGACTGTCCAGGCTAGGATCCTCATATACGCCAAGGCTATCGGTTGGACAATCGTTCCTCGCGAAGACGCCGAACAACGTCGGGGCTTTATCGCGGATACCTCATTGAAGGATCGTGCCAAGGGCTGCTCGCTCTTTTTCGACGACTTGCTTCACGGCAAGGTGCGGGAATTCAACACACGCTATGCGGAAACCAAGGGCGAATTGCTTGGCAGATTCCGCCATCTCCGCACCAATATTCACGGCAATCAGGAATTCTTGGAGCTTCTGCGCAACCGGGGCAAGTTTTTCGACCTAGAGGAGAACCGCGAGCGCGACTTGATACTGATTGATTATGACGACCCGGACCGTAACGTTTTCGAAGTAACTGAGGAGTGGGGCTTCCACAACGGCCACTACGGCACGCGGGAGGATGTAGTTTTCCTAATCAATGGCATCCCGGTGCTTGCGATTGAATGCAAGAATGCCACCAAGGATGAGGCGATAGCTCTGGGCATAGATCAGATCCGCCGTTACCACCGCGAAACACCCGAACTGCTAGTGCCGGAGCAGATTTTCACCGCCACCGACGCCATCGGCTTTTCCTATGGCGTGACTTGGAATACGGTGCGGCGGAATATTTTTAACTGGAAGCATGAGGAGGTGGGTAATCTGGAGGCCAAGGTAAAGAGCTTCTGCTCCATCCCTCAGGTGCTCGCGTTCCTGAAGGACTACATCATCTTTGCTGAGAAAGATGAAGAACTGAACAAGTACATCCTGCGCCAGCACCAGGTCGGCGCGGTGAATGCAACTGTTGACCGCGCCCTTGCCCCTGGCCGCACTCGCGGTCTCGTCTGGCACACGCAGGGGAGCGGTAAGACCTTCACCATGATCAAAGCGGCGGAGCGTCTGTTTCGCGCGCCCGAGGCTGAGAAGCCGACAATCCTTCTGATGATCGATCGAAACGAGTTAGAAGACCAGATGCTGAAAAACCTTGCTGCGGTTGGAGTGGGCACTCTTGAACATGCCGATAGCATCGTAGAGCTTAATCGGCTGCTGAGGGATGACTACCGCGGGATCATCGTGACGATGATCCACAAGTTCCGTGACATGCCAACAAATCTAAACACGCGGTCGAACATCTATGTCCTGATCGATGAAGCCCACCGCACCACCGGCGGGGACCTGGGTACCTTCCTCATGGCTGGCCTGCCCAATGCCACCTACATCGGGTTTAGCGGGACTCCTGTGGATAAGACCGTCTATGGGAAGGGAACCTTCAAAACCTTCGGCTGCGAGGACGACCGGGGTTATCTACACAAGTATTCCATTGCTGAAAGCATTGAGGACGACACTACCCTGCCCCTCTACTACCAGCTTGCCCCCAACGAATTGCTCGTGCCGCATGACACCCTGGAAGAAGAGTTTCTCTCTCTGGCCGAAGCCGAGGGCGTCGCCAACATCGAGGAACTGAACAAGATTCTTAAGCGTGCTGTGAACCTCAAGAACTTCCTCAAGAGCAACGAACGCATTGGGCTCGTGGCGCAGTTTGTCGCCGAGCACTACCGCGAGAACGTAGAGCCGCTAGGCTACAAGGCCTTTCTCGTCGGCGTTGACCGGGAGGCCTGCGCTCACTACAAGAAGGCGCTCGATGCCGAATTCGGAAAGTTCGACCTCCCACCCGAGTACTCCCAAGTCGTCTATACCGGCAACAACAACGACTCGGAGTTGCTGAAGGAGTTCCACCTCAGCAAGAAGCAGGAACGACAATTCCGCAAGAGTTTCGGCAAGCTTGATCAGATGCCGAAAATATTCATCGTTACCGAGAAGCTGCTGACGGGATTTGATGCGCCACTACTTTACGCAATGTATCTCGATAAACCGATGCGCGACCACACCCTGCTCCAGGCCATCGCCCGGGTGAATCGCCCCTACGAGAACGAGGCGCAGGAAATGGTGAAGCCTCACGGTTTCGTCCTCGATTTCGTTGGCATTTTCGACAAGCTTGAGAAGGCTCTCGCCTTCGACAGCGACGAAATTATGGCAATCGTGAAGGACCTCAAACTCTTGATGGCGCTTTTCGAGACCAAGATGGAGCAGAGAGCGCCGGAATATCTGTCTCTCATTGGGCCACGGTTCGACGACAAGGATGTTGACATTCTCATTGAGTATTTCCGGGATCCTGAGCGGCGGAAACGGCTCTTTAAGGAATACAAAGAGATCGAGATGCTCTATGAAATCATCTCGCCCGATTCCTTTCTGCGACCGTTCATTGGGACCTATCGAACACTTACCGCAATCTTCCAGGTTGTGCGCAAGGCATACACCAAACGCATTGAGGTTGACCGTGAATTTCAAAGGAAAACCGAACTGCTGGTCCGCGAGCACGTGGATTCGTATGTCCCCAAGCTGGAAGAAGAGCTCGTGGAGATCAATGCAGAAACCATCGATCTAATCAAGAAATCGCACGCCGGCGACGCAACCAAGGTCGTCAACCTGGTCAAGAGCATTGAGAAACTGGCGAAGGAAGGCAGCGACGATCCGAATCTGATCGCTATGGCCGAACGAGCCAGGGCCGTTCAAGAGAGCTTTGAGAGCCGTCACGCGAGCACTGCTGAAGCGCTGGAGAAACTACTCAACCTGGTTGACACGAACGAGACGCGCAAGAAGGTACAGGCAGAGAAGTCCTTTGATGGATTGACGTATTTCGTCTATCGGAGTCTGCTGGATGCCAGTATCGGAAATGCAGAGGAAGTCAGTCGAAACATTCGGCAAGCCTTTTCCGATTCCCTCAACTGGAGACAAAGCGAAAGTGAGCTTCGTGAACTACGCCAGAAAGTGACCTTTGCGATATACGCAGAGACACAGGATCCTGATCAGGTGGCGGCTGTGGTTGATGAATTGTTCACACTATTGGCGAAGGCGGACAGGATTTGATCCATGGCCGTGGTTGATCACAAACGCGAGTTCAAGCAACGCGTTCATCACTGGGCAGAGAAACTGGATGTGAAGGTAGCGTGGCTGGGCATCAGGCCAATGCGCAACAAGTGGGCATCCTGTTCAACGAATGGCCATCTAAACTTCAACGATGGTTTGCTCAATCTCGATCAGGAGCTCTGGGACTATGTGATCGTTCACGAACTGCTGCATTTCTCGGTGCCGAATCACGGCAAGCTGTGGAAAAGCCTCATGCGCGCCCACTTGGGTGACTACGAGGCCCTGGAAGGCCGATTGAGGGTCGAGGCGAAGGCCAGCGTGGCAAGCGTCTGATCGGGACTACTAGAAGCACGACAGGAACGCGAAGGGAGGAGAACTATGAATTGCGGAATGCGACTGCTCGGCATACTTGCTTCGGCATTGCTACTGACGGCTTGCGGGACGACGCAGCAGATCAACGTGGCCGACACGTGCGCGGGCAAGCCGCCTCGATCGCAGTGCTGGATGGAATTGGAGAGCCACCCCGGCTGCTTTGTCTGGAACGCTTTCCTCCAGGAGGGAATGACTGCGTCGTGGTCGGGAGAATGCGCCGGGAATGTGGCCGACGGCGAGGGAGAGCTGCTGTTCACGTGGTCCGGCAAGGTCCAGGTGGGCCGGGGCGCGTTGGTCAGTGGAAAACCTCAAGGTCCGTGGACTCTTAACCACGCGGACGGCAGAAAGGAAGACGTGACCTACTAGGGCCCGTTGGCGGCGGAAGAGCTACGCGCTTGGTTCGGGGGTGATTTCGCGGAAGGCGCGGTGCAGGGGAAAGTAGAGCGCGGTGCGGATGGGTCGGCTTTCGCGCGCCTGCATCGCCAGGCGGTAGCGCTCCAGTTGCGGGGCGTAACGGCGCTCCTCCTCATCCAGAAAGGCTTCCAGGTTGGCGCCTTCGTGACGGGAAGTCTTGTAGTCCACGATCCAGCGCTCGCCTTCATGCACGAAGGTGCGGTCGAGGATCAGGCTGCGTGTGCGACCGTCTTCCTGCAACGAAAGCGGCAGCTCGCTGGCCGCATCGTCGTGGGCTTCCAGTGTCCAGCGGCCCCGGTCGTCCTCCAGCGTGTTGCGTAGCGCAATGTCCACGTCGTCAGCGAGTGACTCCAGTTCGCCGGGCGGTACGCCGTGGAATTGCAGGATACGGCGGGTGCGATCGCGCAATGCCAGAAGACGCTCCGCCGGCCAGACGTCAGGGCCCTCAACAGCAACCTCCTGCAGCCAGCGATGCACCGTCAGCCCAAGCACCCGGGCTCGCTCGCCGGCCCAGGCATAGGTCGGCACATCAATTTCCGCAGGCCGGGGAGCGGTCAGGGCCGGTGGTGGTTCGGGAACGGCCCAATCTTGCGGAACCCTCAGGATTGCGGGTTTGACCAGCCTGCGCGTGTTCGCGGGCTGCGAAGCTTCACGCAACTTACCGGCTTCGGCGCTCTCTGCCTTTAGCCACTTGGACAAATCCTGGGCCATGGTTCGCGCCAGCGGAGCGAATTCGCCCGTGCGCGGATCCGATTTGCTTGGCTTGAGACTCACGATCAGGTGCAGGCGGCATTTTGCCCGCGTGGCGGCCACGTACAGCAGGCGGCGGCGTTCGGCATCCTCCTTGGCGACTTCAAGCGTATTGAGGTATTGATACACGGGGTCTTCCTGGCCGGGCCTTTCGCCGGGCCGAACGGCCAGCAAGGGAGCGGGGATACCAGCCGCTTCCGGCCCGGATTTACCGGGAGGCGGACTCCACCAGCGAAGCAGGTCCCTTTGGCCGCCTCGGGCGCGGCGATTCAGCCCGGGCAGAATGACCGTGTCGAATTCCAGCCCCTTGGCCTTGTGCATGGTCATCAGCTGCACACGCGCGCCGGTTTCCGGGTTGGACACGTATTCGCCTGTCAGTTCCAGGGTGCTCGCGACGGCATCGTCGATCAGGGTGCCTTCGCTGACTTTGCCCAAGCCGTTGAGAAATTCACGCGCATGCCGCGCCGCGTCCGGATTGTCGTCTCCCACCGGGCCGCCGAGAGCCAGCCAGGCGCCTTCCACCCAGCTTTGAAAGTCGAGGCGCCCGCGCAGGGCCAGAACGCCCTCCAACGCTATCCGCACGCGCTCGAGCCGGGCGCGGCCGTCTTCGCTCAGCTTTTCGATGCGGCCGGCATCGCCCATCAGCTCCCAAACGGTTGAGTCCCGGTCATTGCGGCACAGTGTGTGCAGGTCCTTTAGCGACAAGCCGCACCATGGCGCGCGCAGCACCGCCAGCCAGGCGATCCGGTCGGCAGGCTGGGCCAGGGCCCGGGCCAGGGCCGCGATGTCGTGAACCACGCGGAAACGTCCCCGATGGTCGAACTCGGTGCGGCTGACCGCAATGCCTGCTTTCGTGAGCTTGTCGCTGTGCGCGAGCCGCCGGCTGATCTCCTCTCCCCGCGCCCGGGAACGGACCAGGATGGCGATATCGCCTTCAGGGTTCCGTTGGTGCGCCTTGACGATGATTTCTTCAACGATCCTGGCCTCGTCTTCGTCATCGCCTTTTGCATGGAAATGGGCGCTGATTTCCGGCTCCCCTGCGGTTGCGCCAACAATCATGGCGCGCTCATTCGCGCCGAATTCCGGGTGGTCTTTGCTCTGGCCGGCGGCGGGCTGAGAGGGCGTGTAGGGAATCGCCGCGGTAAGTGGGTCTTCGCGCCCCGGAAAAACGTCGGGAAACACCCTGTTGTGCCACGCAACCAATGCGCGGGTGGAGCGGAAGTTAACCTTCAGCCTGAGCAGCTTGGGACGCAGCTCCGCCAGCCCGTGCTCCCGCACCTGCAGGTAGCCCCTCACATCCGCCTGGCGAAAGCCGTAGATAGATTGCATCGGGTCGCCCACCATAAAAAGGGTGCGGCCGTCCCCCTGCTGCCATTCCTCCACCATGCGTTCCAGCAGCTTGAGCTGGGTGGCGGAAGTGTCCTGAAATTCGTCCACCAGGATATGGTGCAGACGGGCATCCAGGCGTTCAGCCAGCAGCGACGGGAGATCATCGGAACCCAGCGCCTCCAGGGCGGCGCGGCTGATTTCGATGTAATCGGTTTTCCGCTGTTCGGAGAATAACTCCAGCAGGTACCCGTAGGCGCGCCTAAGTACCGCAAGCACGGCCTGGACGAGCAGCAGGCTTTCCCTGGAGTAGGCCGGACGATCCAGTCTTGCGATCCGCTGAAGACGTCCTCGAAGGTCGCCGGATTCGCCGACTGCGTCCCGCAAGCCGCCCTCCGGCAGCCGTTGGCCACGCTTGCGAAGGTCACCCTTCGCGGTCAGAACGCCCTTCATCAACTCGCCCCAGTCCGTGGCGCCGGCGGACTGCGAATCCCGCGGCAAATCCATCGCGTCCTCGAACGCGTGCCGGTGCTGGCCCAGGCTCTCGAGTAGCTCGGCAATGTCGGATTGCCGGAGCGCACCCAGCCAGCGATTCAGCGGCTCCGGATCCAGTTTTTCCGCCAGCAGCGTCGCCCATTGGTCACGGCGCTTGAGCATGTCGGCTATCAGCCTGGCGAATCGCGCTCCCTGCCCGTCCAGATGCTGCAGAACAATCCGCACGTCCGGGTAGCCGTTGCTGATTCCGTCTCGCAGCAGCGCGCGGGCCGCCTCCGCATACAGCGTTTCCGCGTTCTCCATCACGCTGCCCAGCGCGCCGCCGCCGCTGGATACGGGGGCGCTCGCGGCCAACCAGGAACCGAGCGCATCGATGGTGATGATGCGCAGGCGCGCCGGGTTGTTCAAGAGGTCCCAGCCTAGCGCGCGGGATCGTTCAAGCGCCTGCTGCGCCAGCTCCAGGCTGACTTTCCTGTGCGGCGGCGCCTCCCGCCAGTCGTCAACTCTTCCCCGCAGGTTTTCCGCCACGCGCTCGCGCATTTCGGAAGCCGCCTTGCGGGTGAATGTGATGGCCAGCACCGAGTCCGGGTGTTCCACCCGCCCCAGCAGCTTCAGGTAGCGTTGCACCAGAAGTTCGGTCTTGCCGGAACCGGCCGGCGCCTGAACGATGAAGGATCGGGAGGCGTCCAGCGCCTCTTGTCTGACGGCCTGATCAGCGGGTGTACTCATATTGGGTTCGCGCCTGCCACGGAATCGTCCGCCTCTCCCTTCCCGCTGCGGCTAATGGTTTGACGCTTCTTCCAGGTCTGCTCGTCCGCCTCCAACTCGTGGATGCGGCTGAGGATCTGGTACTGACCCCGTGCCCGATTATCGTTGCGATCCATCTGCACTCGGGCGTCGCCGCCCGTAAGTTGCCCGGCAGCCTTCTCCAGGGCGATGCGCCAGGCTTCGATCAGTGCTTGCCAAGTCTCGTAAGCGCGGAAGCTCCTGGTGGATGGATAAATTCCGGCCAACGCCTCGCCTTTCTCCAGCACCAGTTCCGGGTCGAGCACACCGGAGAACTCGATGCCCTTTTCATTGAGATAAACGTAGCCCACCCCCAGCGCTCCCTCCGTCGCCAGCGCGTAGGCGGGCAATTGGCTGGCGCGGAGATTCTCCGGATGCAGATGGCTGAGGTACATCTTTCGGGTTCCTGTTTTGTAATCGAGCACCAGGCAGCCTCCTTCCTGCCCCATGCTCTCCACCCGGTCGAGCCGCATCGCCAGTTCAAGCGGCCCCAACTCCAGAAACGCCTCCTCTTCCTGCGACTCGATGCGGAAATGGCGCGCTTTGTCCTTCCCGGTCAATTCCAGCGCCAGGTTTACCGCGCGCCCGCGCTCCAGATTCAGCAACGCCTGCACCAGCGCCTGCTGCCCCAACGGACCGTGCTTCGGGATTTTCTCCGACCATTCCTTCAGCCGCTGCGGCAGGTCGTCGAGCGCGGCCTGCAATGCTTCGTCATCGGGACACACCTTGTACAGGCGCTCCAGCAGCGCGTGCACAATGTTGCCTCGATCCATGGGGCTTAAGCCGTCCCAGGGCTGCGGGTATTCGCGGGCGTGAAGGCGGAATTCCACGAAGGCGCGAAACGGACAGTTCAATTGCTGATCCATCAGGTGCGTTCCGCCGGTCACTTCCTCATCGCCGTCCACCGGCGGGACGTCATCGCCTTCAAGCGGTTGCAGATCGGCGCTGCGGCGCAGAGTTTCCGCATACGAGGGCTTTGCCTCTGCGTTCGCCGCTTCCCGCTTCTCCGGCGCGGCCTTGGTTTCCTGCGGCTTGAGTGCCGCCGCCAGCGGGCTAAGGGTGGTTGGCACTCCCTCCTCCGCCACCCGCGTCCAGCTGAACATCACCTGCCCTCCGGCGGAAACCAGGGCCTCGGTTTGCCGGCGAGCCTGGGCAAGGGCAGCTTGCGGGCTGGCGCGCGGGATGCCCAGGCGGCGCTGTAGCGCAAGCGGCAGGAAAGGCGCGGGATTCACCGCTCTGCTTGGCCAGAGGCTGGCGCTGGCCCCCGCCACCCAAAGGCGTCCGAAGTGCATGCCCGCGGCTTCTTCTATCGGCAGCAGTTCAACCGCCTCGTCCGGTCCCTGAGGCTGAAAGCTGCGCCGCCGAGCCATCGCCTCCAGGCGGCCCAGCGCCTCCTCCAGCGAGACCCCCTGAGCGGCAACGGCGTCGCAACTGCCGAAATCGGACAGCAGCTTGCGCCAGGCGTTCAGGGACTGCTGCTCGTCGCTCTCCAGCGGCCGCTTCCCGGGCCAACCCAGGGCGTCCAGAAAGGCGGTGAAGACGGCGCCCCAGGTCCGGTGCGCCTGCCGCCGTTCTTTTCCGCGAGCCTTGCGCGCCAGCTTCCACCCTTGCTGCAGGTTCTCGGCGAGCAACGGCGCCCGATCCCGCGCGAGCCAGATCAACTGGCGGCGGTTCAGTCTGGCGCCAAGCACGCGGGCCCGCAAAGTGCGTTCGAGTTGCGCCCGGGCGCCCTGTTCCTCGCGGCATCCATGCAGGTACGCGCCGCGCAACACCCGGCTTAGCCGCTCGAACTCGAATTCTCTCGGTAACAAACGGAGAATCGCCAAGGCCATTTCGGCAGGGCCGGAGTCCGCCAGCCACTGCGCCTCGGCACTATTGAGCGGCGCTGTCAGGGGGAAGCCACGCGATTGCCAGGCAGGCTGCATCCGGTCGAGAAGGATGCGGCGCGCCACGTTGGCGCGTTCGGAGAAATCGAGCAGCAGGATTCCCGAAGTGCCGGCGCCTGCCCAGCCGGCGGCAGCCTCAAGTTCCTCTTCCGGCGAAGCAAATGCGGCCTGACGAACGCTCGTTGCATGGGGCCGCTCAGGTGCAGGCAAGATCGCAAGACCGGCGTCTTGAAGCGCCGTTACAAGCGTTTTGCCCGTCGGCGTGAAGGTATCTTCCATGCCGAGGAAAAACAAAGGCCCCTTGGCGCTGAGCACGCCGTCTTGCGCGTCCCGGGTCAAAACCCGCGGCAAAGCGGCCGGTTCAAGCCAGCCCTTCTCCTGGCGCAATTTCTCGAAAGCGCCGACCCAATCGGCGAAGCGCTCCTCGTCTTCGCCTTGAACTTCAGCCCGCAACTGTTTGTGGGCCAGTCCGAAGTCCAGCGCCAGATTCCAGCTCCGGCGGGCCAACTCCGCCTGTTGCTCAAGACGCAGCTCGTTGTCCCAATCATCCCCGACGGCGCGTTCCCACAACAACATTGAACCGTGTTCCGGCAGCAGGGTGAATTGGCCCGCTTGTCCGCCGCGCAACAGCGACTCCTCCCACAGGTTTTGCAGCCATTCGCGCCATGAGAAGATTCCCGGCCGCCGCCAGACGCCGGCGCCGGCAGCGCGGCGCCATAATCCGTAGCGGTACCTGAGCCGCCGCGCCAGCCTGGAAGTGCCGGTAATTGCGGACGCGCCTTTGCGAAGCTGCGGGAACAGCTCCCTTTCGAGAATCTGCTGGTAGGAAGGCGTGCTCAAACTGTCGGTTTACAAGCTCTGCCTAAAGGTTAAGGTACGCTCGCTCAATTGCCAATCCACCCTGGGCGAATGGAATATCCGCTTCTGCTTGAACCGATCACGCTGGCCGGAAGAACGGTGCGCAATCGCGTGGTCCACGCATCGATGAGCACGCGTTACACGCAGAACCAGGACATCGATCCGCGCCTGGTGCGTTATCACGCCAACCGCGCCGCGGGCGGAACGGGATTGATCGTGACCGAGCCGCTGAACGTGCTGCCCTGGCACGATCGGTCGCACCGCCCTGCCCTGTTCAAGCCGAACACCCTTGATGCCCTGGCCCGCTGGGCGGACAGCGTGGAAAGCAAGGGTTGCCGCCTGCTGGGGCAGTTTCAGGATTCCGGCCGCGGTCACCGCGAGGCGGGCCGGTCGCAGCAGGCCTGGGCGCCGTCGGCGCTGCCCGATGACCTGAGCTGGACCATGCCCAGGGAAATGCCCACGCACCGCATTCACGAGGCCATCGAACACTTCGGCAAGGGTGCGCGCCGCCTTGAGGAGGCGGGCTTCAGCGGTGTCGAGCTTTCGGCCGGGCATGGCCACCTGTTTCATCAGTTCCTGTCGCCGGCGGCCAATATACGCGACGACGAGTACGGTGGCGACGTGGATGGAAGGACGCGACTATTGAGGGAAATAATAGACGTAATAACAAGTAGTTGTAAAAATAATTTCATAATAGGATTAAAACTGCCGGGCACTGATGGCATTCCGGGAGGCATCGATCATCCCGAGTCCGCACGCATTACCGCCCGCCTGGCGGAGGCCGGCGGCTTTCATTACCTGGTCTATTGCGACGGTTCGCATTCCCAAACGCTGGAAACACACATTCCCGACATGAGCTACCCGCGCGCCCCGTATGTCGAGGGGCACGCGGAGATCGCGGCCCACGCGCCGGGCGTTCCGCTCATGGCGCTCGGGTTGATTACGGACCCCGCGGAAGCAGAGGGCATACTGGCCGCGGGCAAGGCGCAGATGGTGGCGCTGGGGCGGCCCCTGATCACCGACGCGGCCTGGGTGAAGAAATCGGCCGAAGGCCGGCAGTCCGAGATCCGCTACTGCGTGTCCTGCAATACCTGCTGGGCGACGATCGTCGAGCGCAAGCCGATCCTCTGCGACAACAACCCTCGCCTCTCGCAGCCCGATGAAGTGGACTACTGGCCACGGCCGGCCAGGCGCAAGCGGCGCGTGGTGGTTGCAGGGGCCGGTCCGGCGGGCCTGGAGGCGGGATGGGTGGCCGCCGCCCGGGGACACGAAGTCACGGTTTTTGGAGCGTCGGAGCGGCCCGGAGGCAAGGCGTATCTGCATGCCCAACTGCCTGGCGGGGAGAACGTCAGCAGCGTCTACGACTACCAGGAAATGGCCGCCGCCAAAGCCGGTGCGACGGTGCATCTTGGAATCCGGGCGGGCGTGGACGACGTGCTCGCCTGCGAACCGGACGTGGTGGTCCTGGCGGGCGGCGCGACGATGCTTTGGCCGCACGGCTGGCCGGAGGAATGGCGCGATTTCGTTTTCGATATCCGCGAGGTCAGCCGGGAAATGCTGGACCGTCCGGAAGAAACCATCGACGGCACGGCCGTGTTATGGGACCAGGACCATACGCTGGCGACCTATTCCGCAGCGGAACTGCTGGCGGAGCGATTCGCACGCCTTGTGATCGTCACGCCCCGGGAGCGCCTTGCCAGTGACGTGGGCCTGGTGACGCGCCAGGGCATATACCGACGCCTGTACGGCATGCCGAGCGTCGAGGTCGTGCTTCTATCGGACATCCATGCCGATTCCGCGCTGGACGAAGGCCGGGTGAGCTGCCGCAACGTGCTCAACGAGTCACTGCGCGAAATCGACGACCTTGCGATGCTGACCTGGTCCGGCAGTCGCGCCCCCAACGACGAACTGGCCGCGCCATTGCGCGCCGAAGGCCTGGAGGTCGTATGCGTGGGCGATTGCGACATGCCGCGCACACTGCTCGCCGCCACCACCGACGGCCACGCCCTCGGCCGCTCTCTCTAGTCTGGGAGCGAGGGCATGACCCTCGCGACGTCTCGTCCTCCGGGAGGGCGGGACGCCCTCCCTCCCAGGCCGCTCCCAGGTCTACATGAACGGGCGGATGTTCTTGTTGGACTCCATGTAGCAGTAGGACAGCATCCAGTAGAGGTTGATGCCTATGCGTTCGGTGTCGGGCTCGGTGAAGACGTAGCCGTGGGAGGTGATTTCGTCTTCGAGGTATTCGAGCACGTACAAGACCAGGACGTCGCGGGTGAATACGTCGCTGTAGTTGTTGAGCGGCCAGTCGACGTTCGACAGCCGGAGGCCGATTTGCCGGCCGTCGGTATGGGTAATCCGCGCGCCTCCGCCGCGGTCGTGCACTTGCAGGTTGTCGTAGCGCTTGTATTCCTCGTCGCGTCCGCCGCTCACGCCGGGAATGTCGATGTAGCAACTCATCATTCGCGCCGCGTGCAGCTTGTAGGTTCCGCCCGGGTGATCACGACCGCCGGGCGCATCCAGCCACAACTGCTGCTCGCCCAGCAGAGACTTGTCTGCCCAGGCGGCGCACTCGCCTTCCGCTTCGCCGCGGAATTGCGCGGCCTCGCGGGTCCAGTAGACGACGCAGTCCGGTGGCGCTTCCGGACGTTCAGAGACGCCTGCGCCTTCAGCCATCGGATCCAGGCCTTCCACCGAACGGTTCCAGACCTCCATGCGCGAAGCGCCCCGCTCATTGTCGGGCGACAGCGCCAACGCACCCGCGCGAGTGAGCGCGGAATAGTCGCCGCCGGAGAACTCCCGAAACGCAAGCAGCATGGAATCCGGTCCGCCCACGCGATCGACGCGAAGCTCGATGCGGTCGTGGCGTTCGTTCTCCGGATAGCCGATGCGCCGGTCGAAATACACCTGGTTGTAGTTGTCGTAAACGCGCGTCAGCAGCTCGGCCAACACCATCGCGTCGCGCTCCGTCGGCGTGGAATCCTCGCCCTGCGCGAACGCCGGGCCTGCGCTCGTAAAGACAAGCAGGCCGGCGAGCGCGAGTGCGCTGAAGGTGCGTGGGCTATCCATGTTCGATCTCCAGGTCCATGAGTTCGTAGTAGGTCATCATATAGCCGTAGACGGCGCCGCGAAGGAAGATGTAGTGGCCGTCGGCGGTACACCAGACGTCGTACCTCGGGTGATCGTTGGCCAAGCCGACGTTTACGCCGAAACGGAAATGCAGGGCGTCGAACTCGCCCGCGCCCACCGTGATCCGGTCTTCGCCGACGTACTCGATCGCCGTGGTGATGCAGTGAAGCATGGGCCCGGTGGCGCCACGGTGGTCGGGTGACGACATCAGCAGCTGCGGGAATTTCTGCACGCCCGGACCCTTGCTGAGATCGAGCATGCTCAGGACCCAGGAGTCGCAGATGATGGCGTGATCGACAAACGCCCGCGGGCGCTCGATCAGGCTCATCTTCTGCGAAACACGGCCTTCAACTGCCGTCCAGGTCTCGCACTCGGCTTCGTTCTCGCCAAACCGGAACCAGCCGCTGCCCATGAACCGGTCGCCCACCGAAATGCGCACGAAACAGTCCAGCGGATGCCAGTTCTCGTCCAGCGTCAGCGCCACGTTGCGCATCACGCTGGGCCGGTCGTCGATCTCGCTCTGCGCCGTGCAGGTGCGGTGGCCGTCGGAGTGCACGGTGATCGTGAATCGCTCGCGGCCGCGTTCCTGGTCCATGCGGTCCGGTTTCTTGCTCAGATAGGCAATGCGACCGTGATAGTTCACATGGTCAACTTGAAGAATTTCGCTCATTGGGCCCCCTCCCGGTTTGTATGTGTGGTCGGCTAATCCATGACGCCGTGTCCGCGCCTGGGCACAAGCACGGTTCGGTCGAATACGCATACCACGTCGCCATGCTGGTTGCGGCCGGTTGTGCGCACCGTGACGACGCCGGCGTTGGGACGCGATTTCGAAGGCCGCTTGCGAATGACCTCGGAGGATCCGTACAGCGTATCGCCGATGAACAGCGGGTTCGGCAGGCGGATGTCGCCCCAGCCCAGGTTGGCGATGGCCTTCTCGCTGACGTCCGAGACGCTCATTCCCACGAGCACCGAGAGCGTCAGCGTGCTGACGATCAGTCGCCGGCCGAACTCGGTCTTCGCGGCGTATTCCTTGTCGAAGTGCAGCGGGTGCGTGTTCATGGTGAGCAGCGTGAACCAGGTGTTGTCGGTCTCGGTCAGCGTCCGCGCCGGCGAATGCTCGTACACGTCCCCGTCGTGGAACTCCTCGTAGTACCGTCCGCCGGTGCGCCGCACGGTGCGGCCCTTGTCGGGGCTTGCTTCAGCCACTTGCCGGCTTAGAGGTCCTGGCAGTGAATGAAGAGGGGGTTGTCCGTGAACTGGCGGAATTCTGTGGCCAACTCGCCGACCACGTCCGACTGAAGGTCCTCTCCAAACTGTTCCATGCTGTTCAGGTAGATGACCTCCGCGTACTGATAGGGGGGTGCACCCGCCCCACCCAGCACTCCTACGCAGCGCAGGATACGGAAGTGGTCCACCGACGGCAGCCGTTTGACTTCCATCAGGTCGCGATTGCGCGCCCAGGTTTCGTACTCGGCCTGATCGGCGTCCTCCTTCAGATTAAACAGCACGATGACGCTATCCATACTCAGTTCTCCTCTTCGTCGACTTCGGTTACCAGTTCCTCGATGGCGCCGGCGTCTTCATCTTCCGGCGGCGGCGGCAGGGCGACGGCCTGGCCGAAATGCGCCCGCACGGCCGTTTGCGTGACCTCATCCAGCCGATATACGCCCGTTACGGCAAGCGGAAACGCGCCGAAGGAACCGCCGCTGATCTGCAGGCGCTCGCCCGGATTGCCGCAGACCCGGCCGGTCGATGAAGAGAACTGAATCCCGTAGGCGTGGCGAAGGTCCATGGACGGCGGCGAGATTTCCACGTGGTACACACGCCTGCGCCCGTCAAAGACCAACAGGTTAGTCTCGTTGAGCACCTCGAAGTTGTCGATGCGGTTCTGGAAAAAGCAGTCGGCGTTCCCCACGTTGTGGGGGAAGCGGGCGATCCGTCCAGGGCGGGAAGCGGCGGATCCTTCACCCCCGGTCGTTGCGCACGAGGTCACGAGCAAGGCCGCCGCAAGCGCCGCCAGCGCCGGCAGGGAGAATCGGGATATTGCTGCGAGGCGCGTCATCAGGAGGATCCTCCGGGTTCGGGGCCGCGCGCTATGGGACGGGCGTCGGATTGCGACCATTCGCTCCAGGATCCGGGATACAGCGCGGCGCCGCCAAGACCGGCCAGCTCCATGGCGAACAGATCATGACAGGCCGTCACTCCGGAACCGCACATGACGCAGGCGCCTGAGGGATCGGCGCCGGCAAGGAGGTCCATGTAGTGCTCGCGGAGTTCGTCCGGGGGCCGGAAGCGCCCGTTAGCGTCCAGGTTTTCGCGGAAGAATGCGTTGACCGCCCCGGGCACGTGTCCCGCCTGCGAGTCCAGCGGTTCCGAGAGGCCCTGGTAGCGGGCGCCGTCGCGTGCGTCCAGCATGCGCATGCCGCCGGCAAGAGCCGCGCGCTCCACTTCGGCGAGCCCCACGACCGGTCGGCAGTGGCCCCCGACCGGGTAGTCCGCAGGCTCGATGACCGGTTCGGCGCGCTCAAGCGGAAGGCCCGCTGCCTCCCAGGCCTGGATTCCGCCATCCAGCAGCCCGGCGCGCTCGTGTCCCATCCAGTTCATCATCCACCAAAGCCGTCCGGCAATCGCACAGCCCATGTTGTCGTATGCCACTACCAATGTATCGGGTTTGATGCCCCAGCGCCCCAGCGTGGTCGCAAATTCCGCCGGCTCGGGCAGCGGATGGCGCCCGCCCTCCCCCGCCGCATGTCCGGCAAGGTCGTGGTCGAGGTCCGCATACGGAGCTCCGGGAACGTGGCTTTCGGCCCATAGCGCTCGGCCGCCGGCGGGATTCATCAGGTCGAAGCGGCAGTCCACCGCCCGGGCCTCGCCTGCCTCGATGGCGGATTGCAGTTCCGCTGGGGTCAGCAAAAGGGCGGCCACTCAGGAGTCCTCCACCGCGGCCTGGATCTTCGGAACGATCGCAAACAGGTCGCCTACCAGGCCGATGTCCGCGATCTCGAAGATCGGGGCTTCCGGGTCCTTGTTGATCGCCACGATCACGCCCGCGTCCTTGATCCCGGTAAGGTGCTGTATGGCGCCGGAAATGCCGATGGCGAAATATAGATCGGGGGCAATGATCTTGCCTGTCTGCCCCACCTGCATGTCATTCGAAACGTAACCCGCATCCACCGCCGCACGCGAAGCGCCGACCGCGGCGCCCAGGCGGTCCGCAAGATCGTAGAGCAGAGAGAAATTCTCGGAGCTGCCCAGCGCGCGGCCGCCGGAAACGACCACGCTGGCGCTTTGCAGGTCCGGCCTTTCGGACTCGGCCGACTTCAGTTCCAGCCAGCTTGTGTGATCCGGCAGTTCCGCGTCCGTCTGCTTCTGCTCAATGGCGGCTTCGCCGCCTTCCGCGGCGGCCGGCCATGAAGCCAGGCGCGCGGTCCCGACAACGACGTGTTCGGCGGGCGCCTCCACGGTAAGCACGGCGTTGCCTGCGTAGATCGGGCGCTTGAACCGCCGCTCGCCTTCCACGCTCATGATGTCGCTGACCTGCGGGACGCCCAGAAGGGCCGCCACGCGCGGCATCAGGTCCTTTCCGAAGGTGGTGGAGGGCCCCAGCACATGACTGTAGCCTTCGCCGGCAAGCGCCGCGATTTGCGGAGCCTGAACCGCCGCCACCGGCTTTGCGTTCTCGCTCCGGTCCACGCACAGCACGCGGGAAACGCCTTCGATCTGAGCAGCCTGCTGCGCCACCCCGCCGCAATCCTCACCAAGCAGCGCCACGTCCAGGCGGTCCACGCCGATCGCCTGGCCGCAGCTTGCGACTCTCGCAACGCCGGTGTGCAGCGTATGCCCGTCGTGCTCGGCGACTATCAGTACTGCGCTCACACCCTTACCTCAACTCAAAAAACCGCGTTCGCGCAGCATGCCCATCAGGGCCGGCACGTCCTCCACAACAACGCCTTTCTCCCGCTGCGCGGGCGGCTCGTACGACAGGGCCTTCAGCGCCGGTGGCGCGGTCAGGCCGAGCTCGTCGGCCGCCAGTGTTTCAAGCGGCTTGCGCCGGGCCTTCATGATGTCCGGCAGCTTGATGTAGCGGGGCTCGTTCAGGCGCAGGTCGGTGGTAATCACTGCCGGCAACCGCACCTCCAGCGTCTCCAGGCCGGCGTCCACCTCGCGGGTCACGCGGGCCGTGTCGCCGTTCAGCTTTACCTCGGATGCGAACGTGGCCTGCGGGCGGCCCCACAGCGTCGCCAGCATCTGGCCGGTCTGGTTGCAGTCGTCGTCGATCGCCTGTTTGCCCATGATGACGATGTCGGGCTCCTCGCGCCGGATTACTTCCAGCAGGATGCCGGCCGCCGCCAGCGGCTCCACCTCGCCTTCGCACTTGACCAGCAGCGCCCGGTCGGCGCCCATGGCCAGCCCGGTGCGCAGCTGCTGCTGGCACTCGTCGCCGCCGATCGTCACGGCCAGGATTTCACCGGCCTCGCCGCGCTCGCGCATGCGCAGGGCTTCCTCGAGCGCGATCTCGTCGAACGGGTTGACGCTCATCTTCAGGCCCTCGACAGCCACGCCGCTGCCGTCCGGTTTTACGCGCACGCGGACGTTGTAGTCCACCACGCGCTTGAGCGTAACCAGTATCTTGCGCATTCTTCCGGGGAAACTCTGCTGCCGTTTCGGAACGGCGAATTCTAACCCGCCTGAGCCTCTACACGCGTGCTGACGGAGTCGTCGTCGGTCCCTGCCTGGAACGGGGGTTAGACTATGCGCCGGTTTATTGGAGGGGAATGTTTATGACTGGAGCTGAAGGCGATCTCGGCCACACCATCTGGCTGATTCTTCACCTGGTGCTGTTTGCCTACTGGCTGGGGGGCGACATCGGCGTGTTCTATTCCACCCGAATGATCCTCAACCGCTCGAACACTCCGGACCAGAGGTTCATGGCGTCGCGCATCATGATGTGGATCGACCTCCTGCCGCGCCTGTGCCTGAGCATGATGCTTACCGTCGGCGGCATTCTCTCGGAATACGTAGGCGTGTCTCATCCGCCCTGGCAATACGCAATGATCGTCGTGCTGGGGCCGGTGTGGTTCACCGTGCTGCTGATCATGCACTTCAGGCACAACGCCAGCTTCATGCCGTTGCTGACCAAGCTGGACCTTTGGTTCCGCTGGTTCCTCATTGCTGCGATCGTGGTTTCCGTGTGGTGGTCCGTTTCCACCGGACGGCTGGATGAGGCGCCCTGGCTTGCGCCCAAACTGATCGTCTTCGCGTTAATGGTCCTGTGCGGCGTAATGATCCGCATCTTTCTCCCCGGGTTTATCGCCGGCGTCCGCGCGCTGAGCCAGGGTTCGATTACCCAGGAGCAGGACGACGCCATGCGCCGCAGCATCCATCGCGTTCGCCCCTGGGTATTTGCGATCTGGGCCGGTCTGATAATCGAGGCCTTTCTCGGCATCTTCAAACCCGGGGCGCCGGAGGCGGCCGCGACCGTGGGCAGCCTGATCCAGAGCGCGCACGCTTTTGTGGCTCCCCTGCTCGGGTAGCGAATGCCGCAGCCTCAATTGCCCCGCATCGCTCCGGAGGACATGCCGGAGCACATCCGGCAGGGATGGGAGCGCTCGATGGCGCTTCGGGGCGACGCCACCTGGTTCGAGATCATGGCGCATGCGCCGGAGCTCTACGACTGGTACGGCGAGTTCTACGAGCGCCTGTTCAACGGCGGCCGCGTGGAGCGGGTCATCAAGGAACTGGCCCGCCTGCGCCTGTCGACCACGCACGGCTGCCGGTTCTGCAACCAGGGCAACCGTCCGGACGCGCTGGCGGCGGGGGTCAGTCAGGAACAGATCGACCGGCTTGACGAATACGAAAGCGGCCCGTTCTCGGAACGTGAGCGGGCCGCTCTCGCGCTGGCCGACCAGATGGTGCTCACCAATCCCGCCGGCTCGCTCGACGAGGCCCTGCATGAGCGCCTGAAAAGGCATTTCAGCCCGGCGGAAATCATGGAACTCGGCATGGTCATGGCGGTGCTGACCGGCATGGCCAAGATGCTGTTCACGTTCGACCTGGTGGAAAAAGAAGAAAGCTGCCCCTTCCCCGCGTAGGAAGGAGGACGAGACGCCCTCCCACCCAGGGCTAGAAGCTCGAGTCCGGTTCTTTCAGGAACTCCTGTTCTTCGGGGGTGGATTCGCGACCAAGCGCCTCGTTGCGGTGGGGGAAACGGCCGAAGCGTTGGATGATTACCAAGTGCTTGCGGGCCCAGTCCAGGTCCTCTCCGACGGGGTCCAGGCGTTCGGCCATGAGTTTCATGCACAGCCGCTGGTCGTCGAGGTCCTCGCTGTGCTCGAAGGGGAGGTAGAGGAACTTCCGCATGTCCCTGCTCATGTCCTTCTCCAGGTCGTGGCCCCTGTCGACCGCACGCCGCGCTATTGCCAGCGCCCTGGCGTCGGTGGCGAACGCTCGCGCGTCATCTCGAAACAGGTTGCGCGGGAACTGATCCAGCAGTAGGCACAGGGCCACGCAGCCCGTGCCGCTGTCCCGCCATTCATCGTGATCGCCGCGCGCGGCGGCCTCGTGGTCTGCCAGAAAACGCTCGCGTATGGTCCGGTCGAACTCGTCGCTTTTCGCGAACCAAAATTCGGGCCCGGACTCCTCGAACCAGAACCTGAGCAGTTCCTCCCTGAGGCCCGGCTTGCGAGGCACGACGGGTGCGGCCCTAGACGAACTGCACCAGCGCCTTGCCGACGTTCTTGCCGCGCATCAGCCGGCAGAACGCCTCCGGGGCCTTTTCGATGCCTTCGGCGATGTCCTCGCGGTAACGGATCCGCCCCTCCTTGAGCCAGCGCGTGCAGGCGCGCAGAAAGTCCTGCTGCTTGTCCTCGTGGTCGTACACGACCAGTCCCCGGACTGTCGCGCGGGCCATGACCAGCGGGATCAGGCTGGGTCCCGGGGGCGGTGGCCCCGTATTGTTGTAGCCGCTCATCATTCCGCACAGCACGACCCTGGCGCCCTGGGCGAGATTGGCCATCGCCGCCGTCAGCACGTCGCCGCCGACATTGTCGAAATAGATGTCGATGCCCTCCGGGCAGGCGGCTTTCAGCTTCTCGCCCAATTCGCCGGTCTTGTAGTCGACACATTCCGCGAATCCGAACTCGTCCTTCACGATGGAGCACTTCTCGGGGCCGCCGGCGATCCCGACCGCCCGGCAGCCGGCGATGCGCGCCAACTGGCCCACCATGCAACCCACTGGGCCGCATGCGGCCGATACCAGCACCGTTTCACCCGGCATGGGTTCGCCGAGGTGCAGGAGTCCGGCCCAGGCCGTCAGTCCCGGCATGCCCAGTATTCCTATTCCCGTGCTGACGGGAGCGGCTTCCGGGTCGAGTTTGCGCAGGTCGATGGCTCCGGTGCTGAGCCCGTATTCCTGCCAGCCGTTTGAGCAGACCGCGACATCGCCCGGAGCGAAGTCCGGGTGGCGGGATTCGACCACCTGCGCGACTGTTCGCCCCGGCATGACGTCGCCCGGCTGCACCCTCTCCGCGTAGAGGTGACGGCCCGAAATCACCCCGCGAAGATAGGGGTCCAGCGAAAGATAAAGCGTGCGCGAAAGGAACTCCCCGTCCGCGGGACGCGGCACGGGGCCCTCGGCCAACTTGAAGTCGGACGTCTCCGGTACGCCTTCGGGATAGCGGCTCAGCAGGACCTGCTGCTGGGTATCCGGGATTGTCGGGCTCAAAGCTGTTCGAGCGCCGCCTGGGCCGAAGAGCAGCTCAGCCCCCCGCCGTTTTCCAGATTCAGTTCCGTGATGACTCCGTCGTCAACCACGATGGAGAAACGCTGGCCGCGCATTCCCATGCCGAACCCGGAAGCATCCAGCTCCAGGCCAAGTGCCCGGGTGTAATCCCCGTTGCCGTCGGCCAGCATCAGCACCGAATCGCCGGCGCCGGCGGAACGGCCCCAGGCATCCATCACGAATACGTCGTTGACGGCCATGCAGGCGATCTGGTCCACGCCCTTGCCATGCAGCGCCCCGGCATTGTTCACGTAGCCGGGAAGGTGCTCATTCGAGCAGGTTGGCGTGAACGCGCCGGGCACCGAGAACAAGACCACCTTCTTGCCTGAAAACAACTCGTCGGTGGTGATCCGGCCCGGTCCGCCTTCGGTCATGACGCCGAAGGCGCCTTCGGGCATCGCCTGCCCTTTCTCAATGCTCATGCTGATCCTCCCGGAAGCAAAAAAAGAAGCAACATTCTAATCGAGCGGCAGCGCTTACAATCGCGCCATGCGAATGTCGGCCGAAGAGTTCAGAAGCGCGCCACGCAAGTCCGTCACCCTGATGGGCATGTCCGGCGTGGGCAAGACGGTGCTCGCCAACCGCCTGCCGGCGACCCGCTGGTTCATCTATTCCGGCGACTACCGCATCGGCACCCAGTATCTGCGCGAACCGATACTCGACAACATCAAGCTGCGCGCGATGGAGGTGCCTTTTCTCCGTGATCTGCTCCGCAGCGATTCCATCTATATCGAAAGCAACATCACCGTGCACAATCTGCGGCCCATCTCCACCTTTCTGGGCAAGCTGGGCGATCCCGAACGCGGCGGTCTGCCGCTGAACGAATTCCGGCGGCGCCAGGAGCTGCACCGCGATGCGGAAGTCAGGGCGATGCGCGACGTGGCGTCATTCATCGAGAAGGCCGAGCGAATTTACGGCTACATGCACTTCGTCAACGACGCCGGCGGCAGCATATGCGAACTGGATGACAAGGGCGCGCAGAAGACTCTTGTCGACAACACCGTGATTCTGTACCTCGAGGCTTCGGCCGAGGACGAGGAAAAGCTGGTGGAACGGGCCCGCAAGGCACCCAAGCCCATGTACTACTCGCCCGGGTTTCTCCAGCGTTCGTTGCCTGAATTCCTGGAGGAACGGAATCTCGACGACATCGAGAAGGCATCGCCCGACGATTTCACGCTATGGGCCTTCCCGCGATTGATCGCCCATCGCCGGCCCCTGTATGCCGCCCTGGCCAGCGCGCACGGCTACACGGTGCCCGCCCGGGACGCACAGGGCGTCCGCAACGAAGCGGACTTCGTGGACCTGGTGGCGGACGCGATCCGCGCGGGCGGGGACTAGTCGTCGTCCTGAGTCACGCGCAGCTGCAGGTAATAGTTGCGCCCGAAGTCGCGGTGCGCATCGGCAAAGTAGCCGAAGAACCGGTCGGCGAGCGGCGCTCGCTTGTCGAACAGGTTGTTGACGCCCAGCCGCACCCGCCAGTCCCTGTCGGCCAGTTCCCAGTTGTAGTCAAAGGTGGCATTCCAGGTCGTAACCGACGGAATCCAGTACAACTGCCCGTCGCCCAGGGTCAGCGAGTTCTGGTAGAAGGTCCCGATATTGCGGCCCGAAAGCGCGACGCGCATCGGGTCCCGCCGCCAACTTAGAAACAGCGTGTGGCGGGCCTTCTGGTTGCCGTCTCTCTGCAGCAGATCGGCGAAGCCGGCCACGGGAATGCTCTCTGGAATCACGCCCTGTTCCTTGGCGGCGACGAGTTCGGCGGCCTGACCGCCCGGCACCTGGTCGAACTTGGTCAGGAAAGAAGCCAGGTAGGTCAGGTTGAAATCGCCCACCCGCGTTTCGAGCGAGTAGCGGAGGCTCGCGTCCCAGCCCCGCAGCGTGCGCGTATCCAGGTTCACGTACTTGTCGTCGATGTAGCGGATCAGGCCGCCCGGGCAGATGCCTGCCGCCCGGTAGATCGCCGCCTCGTCGTCGGCGACTTCCGTTTCACGCACCACGGCCGGGTTGAATTCGGCACCGCAGTTGCCGGGTCCGTTTGTCAGGCGCCTCAGCAGGTCCAGCACGGTGTGGTTCTCTTCGCCGAGCAGGCCGATGGTGTCTTCCTTCCTGATGGACCACAAATCCAGCGTCAGCGTCAGCGTGTCCATGGGCTGGACGGCGATGCCGATCGAATAGTTGTCGGAGCGCTCCGGCTCCAGCAGCCCGCTTCCCTGCGCGATCCGCTGGGTGCTATTGCGGCAATCCAGCGTGTCCTGCTCCGGGTCGCCGCCGTTCTCGGCTGCATATACGCACGCATAGTCGTTGCGTGTGTTCTGCCTGGCGACGATTTCCTCGTTGATCGTGACCAGGTTGGGCGCCCGGAAAGCTTCCGACCAGGAAGCGCGCACGAGAAGCGTCGGCGCAATCTGCCAGCCTGCCGCGAGCTTGCCCACGACGGTGCTTCCGACGTCGGAGAAATTCTCGTAACGCGCCGCAAGCTGCACATCGATGTTGTTCATCAGCGGCAATTGCAGCTCGGTGAACAGCGAAGTTACGTTCCGGTCACCCGAACCGTCGGGCGTTGGGCTGGAATTCACGACGTCGGAGACGTAGGGATAGGTGTCTCCCTGGTAGTCGGTGAATACGATGGTGCCGTCCAGCCGCGGGTCGCGATCGTCGTCAAAGGTCTCGCGGCGGAATTCCACGCCGGCAAGGCCGCCCGCCGGTCCCCAGGGAAGCCGGAAGAGCTCGTTCGTCGAGACCTTGAAGTCCGATAAAAACAGCGTCATTTCGTTGTTTCTGTAGACATCCACCAGCGCGCGTTCGATGTTGCTGTCCACGCCGCCGCTGAACGGGTTGTACGCGCTGGGAGTCGGATCGAACAGCGCCTCTGCGATCAGCAGGTTGGAAACGCGGTTGCGGGTAATGTCCTCCCGTTCCGCGCGCGACCAGAGCACCGCGCCTTCCCAGTCCCAGCGGCCGGCCTCGCCCCGCAGACCCTGGAGCAGGCGTACCACGCTGCCGTCGTTCTCGACGATCCGCGGCACCTGCGCGAACCGGTAGTTGTCGATTTCGAGTTCCAGGCCTTCGCAGGGAACGTCGGGAATCACGGATTCCGGAAGGCGGTTGGGCGAGCCGCAGGGACCGAAGGGGTTGTAGTAGTTCTGCGGCCCTACCCTCAGCTTGACCGAGCTGAACGGCGCCGAGGCATGGCGGAACATGTGGGTGTCGGAGGCGTAGTAGTGCAGTTCCGAGAAACTCTCCAGGCCGTTGCCGAAATCGTGATTGACGAACATGAACACGTTGCCGCGCTTGAGGTCGGAGGAAAGATCGCGGGTGGCGTTCAGGTTGTGCCGGTAGGTGCCGTTGCCGTCGATGGCCCCACAGGTGCCGTAGCCCAGGTCCCAGTCGCAGTCTTCATGACCCGCCGGGAAAGTCTCGAATTCGCCGGCGCTGTCGGTCAGTGTGTTGCGTAAACCCACGCTGCTTGCACTTACGCGCACGTCGAACTGCCCGTAGAGCGAATTGGCGCTGGTGTTGCGAAAACGTGTGTCGCCCGCCCACGGGGAGTCCGCCGGGACGCGTCGGCGGAAATCGGCGTCCGCCCACCGCTCGTCTTCGTTAGCGCTGACGCGGTCGCGCAGATAGTAATCCGCGGTTATCCCGACGTGCGTGCGGCCCTGGTTGAAGAAATCGCCCCATTCCAAAGAGATGCGGTTGGTCTTGCGGCTCAGTTCGTCGTACCAGCCGTAACGGGCATAGACCCGTATGCCTTCCCCGTCGGTCCTCAGCACGTGATTGACGACGCCGGCAACGGCGTCGGCGCCGTACAGGGCCGAGGCGCCGTCCTTGAGGATCTCGACGCGGTCGACTCCGTACACCGGCAGGGTATTGGAGTTCACCGTGTTGACCGGCACGAAGCTGCCGCCGACCTCTTCGGTCTGGTAGCTTGCGGCATTGACCATCCGCCGCCCGTTGAGCAGTACCAGCGTGTTGCCCGTGCCCAGGCTGCGCAGGTTGAAGGCCCCGATGTCGCCGCGCGCGGAGTTCACGCCGCCGCTGATGTTCTCGGCTTCGCTGAAGAAGTTCTGTCCCTGCTCGGGTATGAACTGCAGCAGTTCGTCGCCCGAATCGACGCCCATGGCCTCGATCTCCTCCGAGCTGATCACGGATACGGGCAAAGCGCCCGTGATGTTGGCGCCCTTGATGTGGCTGCCCGTTACGACGATTTCTTCAATTTCCTGTTCTTCCTCGGCTTCCTGGGCCAGTCCGGCGATGCTGCCGGAGAAGAAAAGAAATGCCGCGGCAACAGCGACGTACGTGCGTTTCCGCATGAGACCCACTCCTCGCAAAGACGCGCGAATTCTAGCCGTTCGCCGATTCGCGGCCAAGTCATTCGTTGGCTGGCTGTTAGGAACAAATAGACTGTCCGCACTTGTAACAAATGAACTGTCCGGTTTTGCTGTCGGCTTTTTTGGCTGGCGGGTGACGGTGGATGAGACGGACTCAATGGTTACAGGAGACAAGGCGGATGCGATTTGAAGAGGC